>DASUSF010000366.1:0-13435 GCA_036375275.1 Geminicoccaceae bacterium
GAGGACGACCCATCCTTCGAGGGCCGCCACGTGCAGTTCGCCAACGTCAGCTTCCTGCCCAAGCCGGTCCAGAAGCCCCACCCCCCGATCTGGGTCGGGGGCGAAAGCCCGCCGGCGCTGCGTCGCGCCGTCCGCTACGGCGACACGTGGTTCCCGATCGGCAACAACCCCCGTCATCGGCTCGACACCGTCGCGCGCTTCGAGGACGGCGTCCGCCGTCTGCATCGGACCGCCGAGCAGAACGGCCGCGATCCCGGCACTATCGGCCTCGCGTTCTATGCCAACTGGTTCGACGAGGGCAAAACCCTCCAGATCGACGACGGCCAGCGTCACCTCCTGACCGGGAGCGCTCGCGAGATCGCCGAAGACATCGTGGCGCTCGAGGGGGTGGGAGTGCGCGACCTCGTCCTCACCTTCCAGCGTGCCACGCTGGAGCGGTCGCTCGCCAGCATGCAGCACTTCGCCGACGAGATCCGCCCGCTCGTCAGGTAGCGGGCCGCGTCGCCTTGCGGATCCGGCGCGCGAACGCCAGGACCTCGGCCGCGAGCCGGCGCTTGTCGTCCTCGCTCACCATCAGGGTCCGGGTGGCGAGGCAGGGCACCTCGATGCTCTCCGCCTCGGCGGCATCGCCCTGGTCCAGGACGAAGCCATCGAGCAGGCCGGCGTAGCGCGCGGCCACGGCGCGGCTGGTCACCGGCATGCCGAGCTCGGCCATCATCTTTGCCGTCGGCCCCTTGACGGCGCGCCCGCCGATGACCGGCGAGACGGCCACCACGGGCGCGCGGCAGGCGGCGATGGCGGAGCGCGTGCCCGGGACGGCGAGGATCGGATCGATGCTGATGAAGGGATTGGACGGGCAGATCACCAGGGCGTCGAGGCCCGGGTCGTCGAGCGCTTCGGGCACTTCCGGCGGCGGACGCGCGGACCCGGCGCCCTGGAACGCGAACCCGGTCACTTCCGGCGCGCAGCGCCGCTCGACGAAGTAGCGCTGGAAAGCGAGGGCACCGTCCTTCGTCTGGACCACGGTGCGGACCGGCCGATCGGACATCGGGACGAGCCGGGCGCGCACGCCGAGGCGCCGGCGGAGATCGTCCATGATCGCGCTCAGGCTCTCGCCCGCCGCAAGGCGGCGGGTGCGCTCGACGTGGGTTGCGAGATCGCCGTCGCCGAGCTGGAACCAGGTCTCGCCGCCGAGCTCCCGGAGCGCGGCCATGAAGGTCCAGGTCTCGTTGGCCCGCCCCCAGCCGGTCTCCGGGTTGGCGATGCCGGCGAGGGTATAGAGGACGGTGTCCAGATCGGGCGAGATGCTGAGCCCGAGATGCTCGAAATCGTCGCCGGTGTTGCAGACGACCATCAGGGAGTCGGCGGGCAGCACCCGGTACAGGCCGAGCGCGAGCTTGGCGCCGCCGATGCCGCCCGACAGGGCCATGACCCTGATCCCGGCGCTCACCGGAACAGGTCCGCCTGCCGCTCGCGGATCAGCGCCGCCGCAGGTGCCGGCGGCCCCTGCCAGGAGAGGCCGCGAACCAGGACCGCGGGCCGCCCCTCGTCCGCTTCCCCCATGAGCAGCTGTGCCGCCGATGCGATCTCGTCGGCGAGCCCGACCTGCGTGACCTCGAGCGCGCGTCCCTCGAGATCGCGCCGACCGCGGAGGTCGAGCAGCGCCGGCAGCCCCGCCGCGCCGAGCGCGAGCCCGACCACCCCGTTCCGCCACGCGCGCCCGACGCTGTCGCTGACGATCACGGCGAGGGATGCGCGGAAGTGCCCGCTCAGCCCGGCCGCGAGGGCCGCGGCGCTGGCGTCCGGATCCTCGGGCAGCAGCAGGACCCGAGGCCCCGGGCCGTCCTCGGGCACGTTCGAGCGGTCGACCCCGGCGTTGGCCATCACGACCCCGAGACGATGCTCGGTGACGATCAGCCCCGGCCGGCAGCGGAGCACGTCCCTCGATTCCGATAGGATGACCTCGACCAGCGCAGGCTCCTTGGCAGCGAGCGCCGCGAGCTCCAGGGCTCGTGCCGACGGTACGACGTCCGCGAGCGAGACGTAGCGCCCCTCGGCCTTGGAGACGACCTTGTGGGTCACGACCAGCACGTCCCCGGGACGGGGCCCGAGCTCAGCGCGCTCCAGGGCGTCGGCGAGGATGCGCGCGAGGTCGTCACCGGGCCGGACCGGTGGGAACCCCGGTAGTGCGGTCAGCGTGATCGGAGGGATGCCCGGCACCCGGCTCAGCCGCAGCGGACGAGATGCCGGTCGTCGGCGCGGGCCCGACGGCGCGGCGGCGGGTTGACGACCGGCGCGAGCGGCGCGGCGCGGAAGGAGGCTTCGGTGCGCTCGGCCGGCACCTCGCCGTAGAGGGTCGTCCGCTGGACGGGCACGCGCCCGATCTCGCCGATCACGCGCTGCATGGCCTCCGGCGGCATCTCCTGACCGAACGCGGCACCGGCGGCGCGGGTGATCGATTCGTTCATCAGCGTCCCGCCGAGGTCGTTGGCACCGGCCCGGAGGCAGGCCTGGGCGCCGTCCGGCCCCATCTTTACCCACGAGGTCTGGATGTTGGTGATCAGAGGGTGCAGCGCCAGGCGGGCGACGGCGTGCATGAGGAGGGCCTCACGCCAGGTGGGGCCGCTCCGGGCGCCCCCCTTCAGATAGATCGGTGCCTCCATGTGCACGAACGGCAGCGGCACGAACTCCGTGAATCCGCCGGTCCGGGCCTGCAGGTCCCGAACGCGGAGCAGGTGCCTCGCCCAGTGCTGCGGCCGGTCGACGTGGCCGAACATCACCGTCGCGGTGCTGCGCAGGCCGAGCGCGTGCGCGGCCTCCATGACCTCGAGCCACTGAGCCGTCGTGATCTTGTCGGGGCAGATCGCGCGCCGGACCTCGTCGTCCAGGATCTCGGCGGCGGTGCCGGGCAGCGAGCCGAGCCCGGCGCGCTCGAGCTCGGCGAGGAACTCTTCCAGGGCGAGCCCGAGCGTCTTCGCGCCCTGCCACACCTCGAGCGGCGAGAACGCGTGAACGTGGATGTCGGGCGCCGCCGCCTTCACGGTCCGGCAGATGTCGAGATAGGTCGTGCCCGTGTAGTCCGGATGGATGCCGCCCTGGAGGCACACCTCGCTCGCCCCCCGCGCCCAGGCCTCGCGGGCGCGGCGAGCGATCTCCTCGAGATCGAGATCGTAGGGGCGGCCGCGCAGCTCCTCGGCGAGCCTGCCTTTGCTGAACGCGCAGAAGCGGCAGCGGAAGGTGCAGATGTTGGTGTAGTTGATGTTCCGGTTGACGACGTAGGCGACCCGCTCGCCGCTCACCTCCGCGCGCAGCTCGTCGGCGTGGCGGCATACGCTGTCGATCTCCCGGCCGCGGGCCGCGAACAGCGCCACGACGTCGGCTTCCGTGAGCGACCGGCCGTCCCTCGCCCGCTGCAGGACCGTTCTCAATTTCCCGCCTGGGGATGGCGGACGCGCAGCGGCGCGCCTCGGCGGGCCGGGCGGGGAGGCGGCGCCGGCGGTCCACTGGTCCTCCCGGGCGTAGCCCTCCCCATCCGCGTGATCGAGCACGGCCCTGCGCATCTCCGGCGCGAGCCAGCGGTCGGAATCCTGCACGAAGCGCGGATAGACCGGGAGCCGCGGGACCAGCTCCCTGCCGGCTGCCTCGGTGGCCCGCCGCAGCAGGTCCAGCTGCGGCCACGGCGCCTCGGGGTTGACGTGGTCGGGCGTCACCGGCGACACGCCGCCCCAGTCGTCGATGCCGGCCGCGAGCAGCCGCTCGAGGTCGTCGGGGGTGAGGTTGGGCGGCGCCTGGATGCTCAGCTCAGGGGGGAACACCAACCGCGCCACGGCGATCGTCCAGAGATGATCGTCGAGCGAGGGCTCGGGCGCATTGGCCATGGCCGTCCCGGGCTTGGCCCGGAAGTTCTGGACGATGATCTCCTGCAGATGGTCGTACCGGGCGTGCAGGGCCCGGAGGGCCAGCAGCGACTCGATGCGCTCGAGCCGGGTCTCGCCGATCCCGATCAGGATGCCGCTGGTGAACGGCACCGCGAGCTCGCCCGCCGCGGCGATCGTCGCCAGTCGGACGCGGGGCTTCTTGTCCGGGCAGCCATGGTGCGGCCCGCCGCGCTCCAGGAGGCGGTCCGACGAGGATTCCAGCATCAGCCCGGCGGACACCGAGACCGCCCGCAGCCGGCCGAGGTCCGCCCGCGTCATGACCCCGGGATTGACGTGCGGCAGCAGGCCGGTCGCCTCCTGCACCCGTCTCGCAACCTCGACGAGGTAGCCGATCGTCGTCTCGTGCCCGAGCGAGGCAAGCGCCTCCCGGGCGGCGCGGTAGCGCCGCTCCGGCTGGTCGCCGAGGGTGAACAGGGCTTCGTGGCAGCCGGCGCGGGCACCGGCGTCGGCGATCAGGATCGCGTCCGCGACCGACAGGTACGGCGTCTTCGTCTGGCGGGGCGCCTTGGCGAACGTGCAGTAGCGGCAGGTGTCGCGGCAGAGCTGTGTCAGCGGGATGAAGACCTTGGGCGAATAGCTGACCAGGGTCGGGTGACGGAGATCCCGGCGTGCGCGCGCCGCCGCCAGCAGCGGCTCCAGATCGGTGGTGCCGGCCAGAGCGAGCGCGTCCTCGTCGGTCAGTCTCTCGCCGGTGGCGGCGCGCGCGATGGCGTTGGGGTCGGTGGTCCTGGTCATCGATGCCGCGCCTGCTCGCGCCCTTGTTCGAGGTCCGTCCGGGATCACCGGCTTGATCGGCGCGGCCAGGGCACTGTGCCTGGCTGCCGGCGCGGGCGCGAGTACAGCCGATCTCCGGCACCGGCACAAGGTCGCGTGGCGGGGCAGGATCATTCAGCCTTCCGCGCCCGAGCGGGAGCGCTCGAACCGACCCCGCTCGTGCTAGAAGGGTCTGAGGGCCTCCCGCTACGCTCACCGCAAGAGGAACCGGATGCTCAAGCTCGGCTACAAGGCTTCCGCCGAACAGTTCGCTCCCCGCCAGCTGCTCGACTTCGCCGTCCATGCCGAGGCGGTCGGCTTCGAGTCGATCATGGTGAGCGATCACTTCCAGCCCTGGCGCCACACCGGCGGGCACGCGCCGTTCTCGTTCGCCTGGTTGGGCGCGCTCGGCGAGCGCACCAGCCGCGCGATCATGGGCACCAGCGTCGTGACCCCCACCTTTCGCTATCACCCGTCGATCGTCGCCCAGGCCATCGCGACCCTCGGCGCCATGCATCCGGGCCGGGTGATGCTCGGGGTCGGCACCGGCGAATCCCTCAACGACGTGCCCGCCACCGGCATGCAGTGGCCGCCCTTCAAGGAGCGCTTCGGGCGCCTTCGCGAGGCGATCGAGCTGATCCAGCGGCTCTGGCGCGAGGAGCGGGTGAGCTTCGAGGGCGCGTACTACCGGACCGAGCGTGCGACCATCTACGACCGACCGGAGCCGCCGGTGCCGATCAACGTCGCCGCCTCGGGGCCGACCGCCGCGCGTCTCGCGGGGCGTCTGGCCGACGGCTTCATCTGCACCAGCGGCAAGCCCCGGGAGCTCTACACGGAGACCCTGCTGCCGGCGGTCGCCGAGGGGCTCGAAAAGGCCGGGCGCGACGCCACCGCCATCGACACCATGATCGAGATGAAGGTGTCGTTCGACACCGACCGGCAGCGCGCCCTCGAGGATACGCGCCACTGGGCCGCGCTCGCGCTGTCGCCCGAGGAGAAGATGGGGACCGACGACCCGGTCGAGATGGAGAAGCTCGCGGACGCGCTGCCGGTCGAACGCGCGGCGAGCCGGTGGATCGTCTCGAACGACCCCGACGAGCACGTCGAGCGGCTGGCCGAGACCATCGACCTCGGCTTCACCCACCTGGTGTTCCACAGCCCGGGCCCGGACCAGCGCCGCTTCCTCGACCTGTACGCCGAGCAGGTCCTGCCGCTCCTGCGCCGCCGCTACGGTTGAGCCGGCTTAGGCCCGGCTCGCTGGAGGCGTCCGGCCACCCCGATCTCCGCCAGACAGGCGTGGGCGCGGGTCTTCGCCGGTGCGGCGAGAAGGGCGGCAAGGTCGGCCGGCGTGTCGACGTCGAGGGCGAGGCCCGGTCGCCGGACGATCCGCGGCTCGATGCCGAGCGCCCGCGCACGCTCGACGTGCGGGAAAAAGCTGTCGTCGCCGAAGCGAAGCGGCAACGCGTCCGGGGGCGAGCAGGCGACCGCGTTGGATCCCCGATCGTCGTGCGACGGTGCGATGGTGACCGCCGGCGCCTCGCGATGCGCCGCGAGCAGCGCGTCGATGTCCTCCGGCGTCACCAGAGGAATGTCCGCGGGAAGCTGCACCATGCCGGCAGCCCCTTCCCGGGTCAGGGTGTGCGCGCCGAGGCTGCTGGCGGCGGTGTGGCCACGGTTGGCTCGCTCGACCAGCACCCGTGCGTCGTAACGTCGAGCGAGGCGCTTCGCCTCCGTATCGCGGGTCACCACGAGGATGCCTGCGAGCCCCCGGCTCAGGGCGAGTGCGCTCAGCACGTCCTCCAGCATGGCGCGGAACAGGGCCTGCCGCTCGCCGGGAGCAAGGAGACCGGCGAGACGCTGCTTGGCGTCCGCGAGGTCCTTGACCGGGACGACCGCCCAGAGGGCTCGATCCAATGGCTGCTTCCGCTTGCGGTCCGGCCGGGATGGATACCGCCTGAAGAACGCGGCGGGCAAGCTGGCGGGAGCAGGCACACGCAGAAGGTCCGCATCGATCGTCATGCCGGGCCGGCCGCCGGCGTGTGCGTCAGGACCTGGGAAACCTCCTCCTGAGACACTGAGGCTGGTCCATGAAACCCTTGAGACTCCGCCCGCAGCCCCGGATTCCGACGGGCGGACGGATTCCCAGCATCGCCTCCGGCATGAGTGCAATCCTGCCAGTTGGGTGAAGAAGCGGTTGACGGCACCCGTCCCGAACCTGGCCGGCCGCCCGGACCTGGCCTGGGCGGGGAGGTCTCGTCATCTGCGCTTCGGGCTCAACCGACGTGCGTGGGTCGAGCCCGGCGATGACGGCGATTCAGAGGACGGATCACTGGACCAGCCCGTTTCCCAGGCAGGTGCAACACCTGCCGGCTCGGGAAACCGGCCAAGTCAGAAGCCGATCGGATTCACCCGATCGGAACCGCTTGCAGGCGGTTCCGTCATATCGGGATCCGCTCTAGCCGGCAGGTGCGGCCCGGCGTAGCGTGGGGCCGATTGACTCGGGAGGTGCAGATGAAGATCGGCGTCACCGTTTTCGCGACCGACTACTCGATGCCGATCGTCGACCTCGCGTCGGCGCTCGAAGAGCGCGGGTTCGAATCGCTGTTCCTGCCCGAGCACACCCACATCCCGGCATCGCGCAAGTCACCCTGGCCGGGCGGCGCCGACCTGCCGCGCCACTACTCGCACACCCTCGATCCCTTCGTCGGCCTCACGGCGGCCGCCGTGGCGACGAAGAAGCTTCGTCTCGGAACCGGCATCTGCCTGCTCACCGAGCGCGACCCGATCGTCACCGCCAAGGAGGTCGCGAGCCTCGACCTGATCTCGAACGGCCGCTTCGAGCTCGGCATCGGGGCCGGCTGGAACGCCGAGGAGATGGAGAACCACGGCACCGCGTACGAGACCCGCTATCGGGTCATGGTCGAGCGGGCCAAGGCGATGCAGGCGATCTGGACCCAGGACGAGGCCAGCTTCGAGGGCGAGTTCGTCCGCTTCGAGCGCATCTGGTCATGGCCGAAGCCGGTGCAGAAGCCGCATCCGCCGATCCTGCTCGGCGGCGCGACCAAGCATTCGATGCGCCGGATCATGGACTTCTGCGACGGCTGGATCCCGCTGAGCCGGGCCTTCGGCGACCCCGAGAAGGAGATGGGCCGGCTAAGGAGCTTCGCGGAGGAGGCCGGACGCGACCCGAAGACGGTGTCGTCCACGCTGTTCGGCGCGACGCCCGAGCCCGACTACCTCGATCGGTGCCGCGCGGCCGGTGTCGATCGCGCGCTGCTCGCCCTTCCTTCGGAAGGACCGGGCACGGTCCTACCGCTGCTCGACCGGTACGCCGCCTTCCTCGGATGATCTTCCGCGCGGCCGCGCCGGCGCGCTCCATCGCCCGGCGCTCAGAGCAGTTTCCGATGAGATGGAGCCACCCTCAAGTCGAGGCAGACCTAAGCTCGTCGGAAGAAGCTGCTCTATCTCGACGATGTAGAGCACCTTCATCCGCGTCGAACGGCTCACGCGAGCGGTTCTGCTCAGGCAGATGATGCCTTAGAGCGGATCCCGATATGACGGCACCGCCTTGCCAGCGGTTCCGATCGGGTGAATCCGCTTTGATCCATTGAAATAGAGCAATTCTCTTCCGATGAGCGGAAGGGCGTCGCGGCGCGATGCGGTTCTGTCTCATCGGAAATTGCTCTAGACCAGCCTGCGCGGGATCCTGAGGTCCCAGCTGTTGGCGAAGACGCGGGTGTCGCCCTCGTAGGCATCGAGCTCGGCGCGCACCCGGACGGTATCGGCATCCGCCGTGAGCACGGTCCGGGTCACCGTCCGGACCGACCACGGCCCGCGCGAGAATTCGCGCACCCAGCGGGTCTCGCCCCGTGCCGAATCGAAGTCGTCGGCAACGTAGCTGTAGCGCTCCAGCGCCTCGGTGCGGACCGTGAGGTCGATGTCGTCCAGCCGGTGGGCGCCGCGGTCGTCCACGACCTCGAGCACGGACTCGTCGGTGCCGAGATCCCGGATGACGCGCCAGCTGTGGCGTTCCGGCGCGACCGGGGTCTTGGCCAGCGGCTTCGCGCCCTCGGGCTGCTCCGCGACCGAGATCGTCCGGTCGCTCGCGCGGGGCGCGCGGACCGGCAGACGGAGCACGCTCGTCCCCATGCGGATGGTCAGCCTGGCGGGGCGCGGCGGCGGCCACGCGAGCGGGAAGTACGACGTCGAGACGGCGAGCCGGAGCCGATGTCCCGCCGGGAAGCTGTGCGCGATGTCGTTCAGCTTGACCCGCACGCGGTAGAATCGGCCGGGCTCGAGGGGCTCCGGGTGCTCGTGGCCATCCCGATGCGTCAGGTTGAGCAGCCCGTACGTGATGCGCGTGACCTTGTGGTCGGGCATCACGTCCGAGAGCCGGACCGCGATCATGGCGACCGGCTGGTCAGCGGCAAGCTCGAACTCGACGGTCGGCGAACCCAGGATCTCGAGCGGCTCCCCGAGGCGATCGCCGTCGAACACGAGGGCGCCGCCGTCCTCCTCGCGCTGGTCGTGCGGCAGGTCCGGGGCGCCCGCGTACGAGCACCATTTGCCCGCGAACAGGCCGACGCTGAGGGGCGACTGGATCGTGACGGCCGTCTCCTCGACCGGCTCGCCCGGCGCGGCGATCCGGTGCTCGGCGAGCGGGAGGAGACGATCCTCGATGTTCGGCGATGGCCACGACGGCTCGCCGACCCAGCGCCCGGGGCGCTCGTCGTACGTGGTCCAGGGCGAGACGCTGTCCTGCATCCAGGCCCGGAGCATCGGCTCCTCCATGACCCCGCGATCGATGCCCTTCAGCCACTGGTCCCACCAGCGGAGGCACTCCTGCAGGAAGCCGATCGCCGGGCCCGGCACGCCCAGGTGCGGGTACTTGTGGCTCCAGGGGCCGATCAGGCCCGCGCGCGGGACCTCCAGGCCGGCCAGCAGCCGGAACACGGCGTTGCTGTAGCCGTCCGCCCAGCCGCTCGCCGCGAGCACGGGGCACTGCACCGCGGAGAAGTCCTCGCAGATCGAGCCGTGCCGCCAGTAGGCGTCGCGGTGCTGATGATGCAGCCAGGGCTCGAGCCAGGGCCGGTTGTGCTGGAGGCGCTCGAGCCACATCGCGCGCCAGCGCTCGCCGACCAGCGCCGGATCCGGCGGGCAGCTGTTGTAGGCGAACATGGTCGACGCCCAGGACAGATTGTCGCCGAGCAGGCAGCCGCCCATGTAGTGCACGTCGTCGGCGTAGCGATCGTCGGTCGAGCAGATCGTGACCACGGCCTGAAGCGCCTCCGGCCGGCGCGCGGCGATCTGCAGGCCGTTGAAGCCGCCCCACGAGATGCCGATCATCCCGACCGCGCCCGAGCACCACGGCTGGCCCGCGAGCCAGCGGATCACCTCGACGCCGTCGACCAGCTCCTGCTCGAGGTACTCGTCGAGCAGGAGGCCCTCGCTTTCCCCGCTGCCGCGCAGGTCGACCCGCACGCAGGCGTATCCGTGACCCGCGAAGTAGGGGTGGTTGATCGCGTCGCGCGGGGCGGTGGAGTCGCGCTTCCGGTAGGGGATGTACTCCAGGATCGCCGGCACGGGGTGCGTCTCGGCATCCTCGGGCATCCAGGCCCGGGCGGCGAGCCGGCAGCCGTCCGGCATCCTGATCCAGAAGTGCTCGATCTCGCGGACCCGGTGCGGGAAGTCGGTGACCGTCTTGAACTCGTGTGCCATGTCGACCTCAGGTGGCCAGGCCGAGGTCGAGCATCCCGGCCGCGTGATGCTTCTCGACCAGCTCGTCCTCGTCGTCGGCGCCGATCCGCAGATCCGCTACTCCGAAGCCGTGGCTGGCCCGATCGGGCAGACCGGACAGGCGCATGCCCTCCCGCAGGTGCACCCTGACCCGAATGCCCGGGACCGCCTCGACCAGCCGCCCCGCGTCCGCCTCGTCGGGCACGCGTCGCGGAAGGGCGTCATCGTTCCGGCGGATGAAGAACCTGCGCGCGCACTTGAACGGTGCCTGCCGGTGCGGGAGCTCGGGCTCGCGGCCGAGCACGTCGACCAGGATCTTCAGGTTGAGCAGGCCGTCCACCTTTTCGTTGAGGTCGGGATGGGATGCCGGGAGGCGGGCTCGTCTGGAGCAGCCTCGCCTTGCCGGTCTTCAGGTCGCAGAAATACTCGATCTTGGAGGGGAATTTGTCAAAGCCGATCCGCTCCGTCAGCGGTTTCGAGATGTGGCGAGGTGCTCCTACCTCGTCGAAGCACGCGCTCCGTGGCCGCGCTGCGCGTGCCCTGGCAACGGGAGGCCGGCGAGAGACTCCTCGCCGATCTTCAGGCGTCGGCGGCGTGCTGCCGGTCGCCGAGCCGCCAGTCCGAGAGGATGGTGGATCCTTCGACCCGGCAGCCCAGCTCCTCGAGCCAGCCGGCGACGACCTGGTTCGAGTTGTGGAAGATCCAGTACGGGTCGGGATGGGGCGCGAACACGAGGTCGTAGGTCTCGTTGTAGACCCGCGCCGTCGGGTTCGCGTCGAAGATCCGCTCGAGACCATCGACCAGCCGGGCGACGTCGGCAGCGTCCACGGTCAGGTAGAGGGTGTGCTCGATCGGAACGACCACCTCGCGCGCGACAGCGGCCGCCGAGAACGGGCCGGGCAGCCGCCTGCGGCCGAGCGCCGCCCGGGTCGGCCAGAGCACGGCGGAGCCGCCTTCCAGGATGCCGGTCTGCTTCAGGGCGTACCAGGTCCAGTCGCCGTAGGCGTAGAGCAGCATGTCGCCGCCGGGGGCCGGCAGGATCAGGCTGGCGTGGCGGCCGTGGTCGAGCACGCCGACCTGGACCGGATCCGCGACCCGCGCCGGCGGGAACACCACGGTCGCGCACCCGGAGAGCCAGAGCGGCAGGGCAGCGGCGAGCGCGAGGCAGGCGCGCCCGCTCAGGTCATCCGGGCTCACATCTCAGCCAGCCATCTTCCGGCAGTGCTCGGCGCAGCGGCGGCAGGCGTCCGCGCACGCCCGCATGTCCTCGAACCCGTCGCAGCTCCGCGCGCACTCCTCGCAGACTTCGGCGCAGACCGCGCAGGTACGCTTGTGAAACTCGGTCCCGAGCTCGATGAAGAAGGCGCTGGTGCGGCAGATCTCGGCGCAAGCCAGCATCAGCCGGGTGTGCCGTGGCTCGACGTGCTCGCCGCCCACGTCCAGGCAATGCTGCGACAACGTGGTCAGGCAGACGCGATGGCAGTCCAGGCAGGCGTCCGCGCACTGCCTCATCTCCTCGTCCATCGGGCGCATGATCTTCCCCTTTCGGTGCGGCCTCGTCCCGCTCATTTGAATGCGCCGCGCCCGAAATCGCTCCAGCACGTGCGCGGCGCCCCTCGAGCCTCTGGCTCGGCGGCGGGCGTGTGGGCGAGAAGAGCCAGGACCGGCCCGCGCAGCAGAATCGGCATGGTGGTCTTCGGCTGCCGGCGCACGAACTCGTCGAACGGCATTCTCATGTCCGCCTCGTCTTGCGCCGGGTGCCGTCCAGCCCACCTTCTGACGGGTTCGAGGCATCGCATCGGCGGGAGCGCGGCTCGTACGGAACTGCCGAGGTCGTGCAGGGTGGTCCGCCGGCGCGCGGGACCGGCGGTCATGCCCGGCGCAGCCGCCCCGGCCGCCTGCGAGCGGGTCCGCGAGACGCCGGTCTTCCGGCAACCGCTCGGAGGGAACGCCACCACCTCAGGGAGATCATCGATGCGCAACGGCTCCCTCTCCGCCCTGCCGCTGGCCGCCGCCCTCATCGCGGCCGGTGCTCCGGAGATCGTCGCCGCCGACCGTCAGGAGGAGCGGGACCGGATGGTGGAGGTGGTCGAGCAGCAGGCGCAGGGCGTGAGCGGGCTCGACGATGGTCTGGACCCGGCGGTGGCCGATGCGATGCGGAGCGTGCCGCGGCACGCGTTCGTCCCCGAGGAGGAGCGGGACGCCGCCTACGAGAACCGGCCGCTGCCGATCGGCTACGGCCAGACCATCTCGCAGCCGTTCATCGTCGGCCTGATGAGCGACCTCCTCGATGTTGGGCCGGGCGACACGGTGCTCGAGGTCGGGACCGGCTCGGGCTACCAGGCGGCCGTGCTCGCGCCGCTGGTCGAGCGGGTCTACTCGATCGAGATCGTGCCCGAACTCGGGGAGGGCGCGGAGGAGCGGCTCGCGGCGCTGGGCTATACCAACGTCGAGACGCGCGTCGGCGACGGCTACTATGGCTGGCCGGAAGCGGCGCCGTTCGACGGGATCATCGTGACCGCGGCGGCGAGCCACGTCCCGCCGCCCCTGGTCGAGCAGCTCGAGCCCGGCGGGCGCATGGTGATCCCGGTCGGCAGCGCCTTCTTCAACCAGCAGCTCATGCTGGTCGAGAAGACCCCGGACGGCAGGATCACCACGCGGCAGCTGCTGCCGGTGCGCTTCGTGCCGTTCACCGGCGAGCACGGCTGATCGTGGAGCGCGCGGGCACGGGTGTCGAGGGGGCGGGCCGGCTCACCGGCCTCCTGCCGATCGCGGTGATCTCGGCCGCAATCCTCGCCTACGAAGTGCTGCTGATGCGGCTGTTCTCGATCCAGCAGTGGTACCACTTCGCCTACATGATCATCAGCATCGCGCTACTCGGGTTCGGCGCGAGCGGCACCTTTCTGGCGCTCGGTCGGGAGCGCCTCCTCCGCAACTTCACGGGCGTGTTCACGGGCTCGGCCGCGCTGTTTGGGCTGACCTCGATCGCGAGCTTCGCGCTCGCCCAG
>DASUSF010000367.1:0-10290 GCA_036375275.1 Geminicoccaceae bacterium
ATGGAGCTGATCGGCTGGTGGATCTACGGGCAGGAATCGCTGGCCTCCACCGCGCCGCTCGCCGGGCCGGAGGATCTCAAGGACTGGAAGTTCCGCTCGCCCCCGGGGCTCGAGACCGAGATCTTCGACAAGCTCGGCGCGTCGCCGATCGTGATGGACTTCACCGAGGTCTTCACCGCGCTCGAGACCGGCATCATCGACGGGGCGGATGCCTCGGGCCTCGCCAACAACGTCGGGCTCGGGCTCTACGACATCGCGAAGCACGCGACCTACCCGGGCTTCCACTCGATGCCGTCGGACCACCTGGCCATCCGCAAGGACGTCTGGGACGGCCTGCCCGAGGACATCCAGCGGATCTTCGACGTCGCGATGCAGAAGCTCGCCTTCCAGACCGCGCTGACCTTCGAGGTCGAGAACGCGAAGGCGGCGGCCGAGCTTCCGGACAAGGGGGTGACGATCCACTCCTGGACGGACGAACAGCGCGCCGAATTCCGGAACGCGGCGCTGGAATCCTGGGAGACCTGGGCCGACCGGACGCCGGAGGCGCGCGCGATCGTCGACAAGCACTACGAGTTCATGGATCTGCTGGGCCTGCGGAACGGCCAGGCCCAGTAGCCAGGCAAGCTGCTCCCACGGGCAGATCCGCCGTGGCCGACCCCTCCGTGGGACCGCCCTGCCACCGCAGACGGGGCGGCCACGGACGGGCTGCGCGCGCATCGCGACCGCTACGCCGTGGTCGATCATCAAAACGAACCGACGGAGGAACCACCGTGCCCTTGACTGGACAGAGGCCCGCCGCTCTCGCCGGGATCGCCATCCTCGCCGGCGCCGCGTTCGCCGGCTCCGCCATCGCCCAGGAGTTCACGCTCCGCGTCCAGACGCACTATGCGCCGGAGACGCCGTCCGGGAAGCTCGCGGCGCAGTTCGTCGACGACGTCCAGACCATGTCCGGCGGGCGGGTCGCGATCGAGATGTTCTATTCCGCATCGGTGGTGAAATCGGTCGAGACCTTCGATGCCGCCGCCACCGGGATCCTCGACGGCGACATGACGAGCGGCGCGTACCAGACCGGGAAGAACCCGGCGTTCCAGTTCATCGGCGACCCCATGGGCGGCTACGACACGCCCTGGCAGCAGTACGCCTGGCTGTACTACGGCGGCGGCGAGGAGCTCGCGAACGCGCTGTACAACGAGTACAACATGGAGCTGATCGGCTGGTGGGTGTACGGCCAGGAGTCGCTGTCCTCGACCAAGCCGCTGGCCGGCCCCGAGGACCTCAAGGACTGGAAGTTCCGCTCGCCGCCCGGGCTCGAGACCGAGATCTTCGCCGGCCTCGGCGCGTCGCCGATCGTGATGGACTTCACCGAGGTCTTCACCGCGCTCGAGACCGGCATCATCGACGGCGCCGACGCCTCGGGGCTCGCCAACAACGTCGGCCTCGGCCTCTACGACATCGCGACCCACGCGACCTATCCGGGCTTCCACTCCATGCCGTCGGACCATTTCGCGATCCGCAAGGACGTCTGGGACGGGCTGCCCGAGGACATCCAGCGGATCTTCAAGGTCGCGATGCAGAAGCTGGCCTTCCAGACCGCGCTCACGTTCGAGGTCGAGAACGCCAAGGCGGCGGCCGAGCTGCCCGAGCGGGGCATCACCCTGCACAGCTGGTCGGACGAGCAGCGCGCCACGTTCCGCCAGACCGCGCTGGAAGCTTGGGAGACCTGGGCCGACCGGACGCCGGAAGCGCGCGAGATGGCCGACAGCCACTACGCGTTCATGGAGCTGCTCGGCCTCCGGAAGACCCAGTAGGCTTGATGTGCCGCCGCGCGGCGGGCGCCTCCCGGGGCGGCGGGGGCCGTCCCGGGAGGGCCCTCCAGCTGGTGATGGACAAGGGGCATCCCCGGCCTTATTGCGGAGGATGCCGGCAGTGAACGAACGTGCAGGTAGGGGAGGCTTCACCATCATGCCCACGGCTGCCCTCACCCGGCGCGCGCTGCTCGCGACCGTCATCCTCACCGGCTTCGGCCTCGAGGACACCGCGAGCGCGCAGGAGCACACGCTCCGCATGCAGACGATCTTCGCGGAGCAGACCCCGTCGGGGCAGCTCATCGCGCAGTTCGTCGAGGACATCGAGACCATGTCCGGCGGGCGCGTCGACATCGAGATGTTCTACTCCTCCTCGGTGGTGAAATCGGTCGAGACCTTCGATGCGGCCGCGAGCGGCATCCTCGACGGCGACTTCACCGGGGCCGCGTACCTGACCGGCAAGAATCCCGCCTTCCAGTTCGTCGGCGACCCGATGGGCGGCTACGACACGCCGTGGCAGCTCTACGCCTGGTTCTACCAGGCCGGCGGCCAGGAGCTCGCGGAGAAGCTCTACGAGCCGTACAACATGGAGCTGGTCGGCTGGTACATCGACAGCATGGAATCGCTGTCCTCCACGAAGCCGGTCGCAGGCCCGGCCGATCTCAAGGACTGGAAGTTCCGCTCGCCGCCGGGCCTCGAGACCGAGATCTTCGAGAAGCTGGGCTCGTCGCCGATCGTGATGGACTTCACCGAGGTCTTCACGGCGCTCGAGACCGGCATCATCGACGGCGCCGACGCCTCGAGCCTTCCCGACAACATCGGCCTCGGCCTCCTGGACATCGCCAAGCACGCGACCTACCCCGGGTTCCACTCGATGCCGGCCGACCATCTGGCGATCCGCAAGGACATGTGGGACAGCCTGCCCGAGGACCTCCAGCGGATCTTCGAGGTCGGGCTGCAGAAGTTCGCCTTCCAGACCGCGCTCGCCTTCGAGGCCGAAAACGCCAGGGCGGCGAAGGAGGCCGAGGCGCGGGGCGTGACCCTGCACGACTGGTCGACGGAGGACCGCCGGGCGTTCCGGCAGGCGTCCCTCGACGCCTGGGAGACCTGGGCCGACCGGACGCCGGAGGCGCGCGAGATCGTCGACAGCCACTACGAGTTCATGGGGCTGCTCGGGCTGACCGAAAGGCAGCCCGAGTAGCGAGCGAACCGCCCCACCGGATCCGCTCCCCGGCGGGCCCACACGAAGGGGGAAGGCCATGGTTGAGCACGAATCCACGAGCCTGCTCGATCGCGTGTCGATCATCATCAGCCGCGTGCTGATGCTGATGGTCGCGGTGATCGTCGTGATCATCTTCTACGAGGTGATCATGCGGTACCTGTTCAAGCGGCCGACCATCTGGGTCAACGAGATGTCGCTGTGGCTCGGCGGCCTGATCTATCTGTTCTCCGGCATGTACGTCATGCAGCAGCGGGCGCACATCCGGATCTTCATTCTCTACGACCTGTGCCCGAGGTGGCTGCAGCGGGTCTTCGACGTCATCTCGACGTTCTTCATCTGCGTCTTCGCCTTCGCGGTGGTGTACGGCGGCTCGGTCGAGGCCTGGCAGAAGCTGATGCGCTGGGAGACCTTCGGCACCGCCTGGGACCCGCCGATCCCGGCGACCATGAAACCGCTGGTCCTGCTTACGGTGGTCCTGATCGCCATCCAGGCGGTGGCCAACCTGATCGCGGACTGGAACCGCGAGAAGGAAGTGCACGACCCCGCCGACGAGCTGCTTTGAGGCTGGATCAACCGTCCGCAGAGACGGGCGAAGGAAAATCTCGATGGACATCGGAACGCTCTCGCTTCTCCTGCTGATCGGCCTGTTCGTCCTGCTCGCGATCGGCATGCCGCTGGGCTTCGCTTCGGGGTTCCTCGCGTTCGTCGTCCTGCTGTTGAAGTTCGGCCCCGACCTGCTCTTCCGGCAGTTCGGAACCGGGCCGCTCAACATCCTCGCCCAGCGGATGTACGGGCTCATGACGGACTACGTCCTGATCTCGGTGCCGCTGTTCATCTTCATGGCGGTGCTGCTTGAACGATCAGGCATCGCCAGGGACATGTATACCAGCCTCAACGTCTGGTTCAGCCGGACGCGCGGCGGCATCGCCGTCATCACCGCCGTCATGGCGATCATCATGGCGGCGATGTCGGGCATCATCGGTGGCGAGGTGGTCCTGCTCGGCCTGATCGCGCTGCCGCAGATGCTGCGGCTTGGCTACAACCAGAACCTCGCGATCGGGACGATCTGCGCGTCGGGCTCGCTCGGCACCATGATCCCGCCGTCGATCGTGCTGATCATCTACGGCCTGGTCACCGAGACGTCGATCCACGCCCTGTTCAAGGGGGCGTTCGTCCCGGGGTTCATCCTCGCCGGCTCCTACATCGTCTACATCCTGGTCCGGACCCGGCTCCGGCCGGAGGAGGCGCCGCTGCCCGAGGGGGGCGCCGACGTCACCTTCAAGGACAAGCTGCGGGCGCTGCCCGGAATCCTTCCGCCGCTGCTCGTGGTCGGCGTCGTCCTCGGCTCGATCTACGGCGGGATCACCGGGATCACGGAGGCGGCCGCCATGGGCAGCGTCGCCGTCATGATCCTGATCGCGTTCCGCCGCGAGATGTCGATCACCCTGCTGCGCGAAGCGCTGATGCGCACCTGGAAGTCGACCGGGACCATCCTCTGGGTGACCTTCGGCGCCACGGCGCTGGCCGGCGCGTACTCGATCGCGGGCGGGCCGACCTATGTCGCCAGCCTGATCGTCGGCGCCGAGCTCCCGACGATGGGCGTCCTGCTCCTGATGATGGTGATCTTCCTGTTCCTCGGCGCGGTCATGGACTGGGTCGGGATCGTGCTGCTGGTGATGCCGGTCTTCCTCCCGATCGTGACACGCCTGCCGGTCGAGGAGATCGGCCTGCTCGGCGCGATGAATCCTGCGGAGGTCTCGGTCTGGTTCGGGATCCTGTTCTGCATCAACATGCAGGTGAGCTTCCTCAGCCCGCCGTTCGGCCCGGCCGCCTTCTACCTCAAGTCGGTGACGCCGCCGCACATCACGCTGCCCGACATCTTCAGGGGCTTTATGCCGTTCATCGGGATCCAGCTGTTCGTGCTGATGCTGGTCCTGTTGTTTCCCCGGCTCGCGCTGTTCTTCGCGTAAGGGAACAGGCGCGCGGCTGTACGCTCACAGAGGGCATGGAGACGGCCGTGAGCATGATCACGAGACGGAGCCTCCTGCAGGCGGGCACCGGTGTCGCCATCGGCTCCGCGCTTCTTGCGGCGCCGGTGCGCCGGTCCCAGGCGCAGGCGCAGCTCTTCTACACGCCCGAGGACGGCGCGCGCCTGCGGCTGCTCCGCTGGGAGCCCTTCGTCGAGGGCGAGGGCAAGGCCTGGATGGCCAACACCAGGAAGTTCAGCGACGCCACCGGGGTCGAGGTCGAGGTCGAGAGCATCCCCTGGCCTGCCGTGAGCCAGAGAGGCATGGAGATCGCCCAGGCGGGGAGCGGCCCCGACATCGTGCTCGGCTGGTTCGACGACCCGCACCGGTTCCCCGACAAGCTGCTCGACCTGTCCCTGCTCGCGGTCTATCTCGGCGGCAGGTACGGCGGCTGGTATCCGGTCTGCGAGCGCTACGGCACCCGCGTCGGCCAGTGGATCGGTCTGCCTCTGGGCAGCTCGGGCACGGCGATGGTGTATCGCGACTCGCACATGCGGGAGGCCGGCTTCGACGCCTTCCCGGAGGACACCGACGGCTTCCTCGAGCTGTGCCGGGCGCTCGCCGGGAAGGGCACGCCGCCGGGCTTCGCGCTGGGTCATGCGGTCGGCGATGCGAACACCTGGACGCGCTGGCTGCTCTGGGGCTTCGGCGGCAAGCTCGCCGATGCCAGCAACAACGTGGTGATCGACAGCAACCAGACCTGGCAGGCGCTCCAGTTCGCCCGCGAGCTGTACCAGACGTTCATCCCCGGCACCGAGACCTGGCTCGACGCCGACAACAACAAGGCCTTCCTCGCGGGCGAGATCAGCCTGACCAACAACGGCGTCTCGATCTACGCGAGCGCCAAGGACGACCCGGCGCTCGCCGAGCTCCTCGCCGACATCCGCCACGCCCGGATGCCGGTCGGGCCGGTCGGCGAGGCGACCGAGCTGCACCTCCTGTCGCAGGCGATGGTGTTCGCGCACACCCCCTATCCCAACGCCGCGCTCGAGTACCTGCGCTTCATGTGGGAGCGCGAGCAGTACGAGCCGTGGCAGCTGGAGGCGAGCGGGTACGTCACCCAGCCCCTCGAGGGCTACGAGGACAACAGCGTCTGGGGCGCGGACCCGGCCTTCCAGGCGTACAAGGACGCCACGGCCCGGATGCTCTGGAACGGCTACGCCGGCGAGCTCGGCGCGGCCTCGGCCGCGGCCATGGCCGACTACATCGTGGTCGACATGTTCGCGGATGCGGCCACCGGCCGGCTCAGCCCGCGCGAGGCGGCGGCCAGAGCCGAGGAGCGGGCGCTCGTGTACTATCGCGCCTATCTCCCCTGATCCCGGCCGGACCGCCCCTCGACCGCCGGATGGGGCGCCGGATGGGGCGCCGGATGGGGAGCGCCGGTCCCCGGGTGGCGCCGCCGGGCCGGCAGGTGCTTCCGCGGGCCTGGAGAGCCGTCACCGTTCGTTGGACAGGCAGATCCTCCTTCGCGCGGCGGGTGAGATCGGGTTAAGGTGCGTGAGGTACCGTGGTCCGACGGCGCGCCTGGCCGGGCGGTCGAGCGGTCGGGCGGCCGGGCGCGGTCCCCTATCCGGAACAGCAGGGTCTCCTCATGGACGATGGGTTCGGTCGTCAGCTCCCGGCCGACGAGGACGTCGTCGCGCTCGACCGGTGCCTGAAGGGCAGCGACCGTCCGCGGGTCTGCTCCGCCGTGGCGCACGAGCGCCGGCTCTGGCGCGAGGAGCGCCGGCGGATGGAGGCCAGCCGGGACTGGTTCACCCCGGGCGGACGCAAGCGGCGGCGGGCGGTCGAGCCGCTCACCATGATCCTGAGCAGCCTGCGGAGGGCGCTCGAGGCGAGCGCACCGACCCGGCGCGTGTTCGACCGCTCGCTCGACGTCGCCCGGCGCAGCGTGGAGCTTCGGCTGCCGGGGCTCCCGCGCGGCCTCGACGGCTACACGATCCTGCACGTGAGCGATCCGCACGTCGACGCGCTGCCCGGGCTCGGCGACGCCATCGTCCGGGCCTGCGCCGGCGTCGAGGTCGACCTGCTGGCGCTCACCGGCGACTTCCGGGCGGCGTGCTTCGGGCCGTTCGAGGAACACCACATCTTCGCGCCGCTGGCCGCGCTGCTCGCCGGCGTGAGCGCGCGCGACGGCGCCTTCGCGGTGCTCGGCAACCACGACAGCGAAGCGATGCTGGAGCCTCTGGAGGCGCTCGGGCTCCAGGTCCTGGTCAACCGGGAGCACATCGTCCGGCGCGGGGCGGACCGCCTGTCGCTGGTCGGGCTGGACGATCCGCACCGCTTCTACGGCACGTCCACGGCGCGCTGCCTGGACAGCCTCTCCGACGGCGGGGACGTGTTCCGCCTGTTCCTGGTCCACTCGCCCGAGCTCGCGAGTCGGGCGGCGGCGGAGGGCGGCGACCTGTACCTCTGCGGGCACACTCACGGCGGCCAGATCTGCCTGCCCGGCGGCTACCCCGTGCTGCGTCGCCTGCATGCCGAGCGCGACCTGGCGGCCGGGCCGTGGCGGCGGGGGGCGATGGTCGGCTACACCAGCGCCGGCGCCGGGGTCGCCAACAGCCTCCCGCTCCGCCTGTTCTCACGGAGCGAGGTCGCGCTGCTCACCCTCCGCCACGAAGGTCCCCGCGCCGCGTAGCGCGCAGGCGCCCGGGCCGGTATGCTGCCGGTCCCGAACCGCCGCTTTCGGATCGACCCGATGGCCACCGCCCTGAACCGCGACCGCCGTCCGCTCGATGAGTTCCTCGCCTGGGAAGAGGAGCAGCCCGAGCGCCACGAGCGCATCGGCGGCGTGGTCCACGCGATGGTCGGCGGCAGCCTCCGTCACAACCGGATCACGCGGAACGTCGTGATCCTGCTGAACGGCGCCGTTCCCCCGGGGTGCGAAACGTTCTTTACCGACGTCAAGGTCGTGACGCCCGCCGCGGACGTGCTGTACCCGGACGTGCTCGTTGCGTGCGGACAGCTTGACGGCCGTGCGACATGGCTGGATGCGCCGGTCGTGGTGGTCGAGGTGCTCTCGCCGAGCACGCAGAGGCTGGACCACACGCGGAAGCGCTGGGCCTACGCGACCATCCCCTCGCTCCGCCACTACGTCCTGGTCGGCCAGGACGAGCCGGTGGTCGAGGTCGCCTCCTGGCAGGACGACGGCAGCTGGCGGAGCGTCATCCATCGCGATCCGGCCGCGGTCGCGGCGCTGCCTGCGCTCGGCATCGAGCTGCCGTGCAGCGAGATCTTCTCGGGCGTGACCTTCGGCGCCGACGGGCGATCCTCAGCCGACCCGGTCTCCCCGCTCGAATGACCGGGCGATGACCCGGATCAGCGCCGGGAAGTAGGCGGCGCCGTTGCCGGCGGCGCTGCTCCGCTCCAGGATCCGGCGGGCGAGGGCGGCGCCTTCGGCGGGAACGCCGGTCTCTCCAGCCAGCTCGAGCGCGTAGGACACGTCCTTGATCGCATAGTCGGTCGCGAAGGCGCTCTCCGGGAAGTCGCCGGGGAGCAGCGCCTTCAGGCCGTGGTTGCGGAGCGCGAAACTGTCCGCCGAGCCCTTCGTCAGGGTCTCGAACAACACCCGCCCGTCGACGCCGGCGGCCCGGCCGATCGCAAGCGCCTCGGCGAGCGCGACCACGGTCTGGAACAGGACCATGTTGTTCATGAGCTTGACGACCTGGCCGGCGCCGACCGCGCCGCAGTGGGTGATCTCGCTCGCCGCCGCCCCGAGCAGCGGCCGAATGCGCTCGAAGGTCGTGGCGTCCGCCCCGACCATGATGCTGAGCGTCCCCTCGATCGCCGCCTGCCGGGTCCGGGCGACCGGCGCATCGGCGAAGGCGACGCCGCGTTCTGCCAGCCGCTCCCCGATCCGCCGCGCGAGCGCGACCGGGCACGTGCTGAGGTCGACGACGGTGTGCCCCGGCCGGAGGTGACGGATCAGGCCGGCCTCGCCCAGCACGACCGCCTCGACCTCCGCGCCGCCCGGCAGCGAGAGCAGGATCGTGTCGGCCGCCGCCACCTCGGCGAGGCGGCTGGCCGCGCGGACGCCCGCGGCCACCAGGCGCGCGAGGGGTTCCGGGCGGACATCGAAGGCGACGACCCGGCGCCCGCTCCGCGCCGCGATGTTGCGACAGATCGGCTCGCCCATGACGCCGAGCCCGACGAAGCCGATCATCCCTTCAGCCATCGCTCGCCTTCCCGGCCGAGCACCGTCCCCGGCCGGCTGCGCCGGGGCACGCGCCCACGCTGCCGGCATCGAAGCGAGCTTCGCGGCTCCTTTCAACCGCCATCACCGGCAATCCGACGTTCCCCCGGCGCAAACGACAAGATGCTGCGGCGGCGGGGGTTGGCGTGTCGTCAGTCGAGACAGCCATTCTGCCGCCAGAGGAGAAGGCGACCCCGCAACGTCACACCGGCGGGCGCCGGTCGGCCCAGGGACGCGCCGTCTCGAAGGCGCGCGAGGCCTGGAGCACCCGGAGGTCCTGGTGGCGCGGGCCGACGATCTGGAGGCCGACCGGCCGGCCGTCGTCGGTGAAGCCGCAGGGGCAGGTCGCGGCGGGCAGCCAGGTCATGTTGAACGGCCACGAGAACCCGGCCCAGCGCAGCCAGTCCCACGGGTGCTGCTCCCAGTGCTCCGGAATCAGGCGCTCGACCGGGAACGCCGCGACCGACAGGGTCGGGGTGAGCAGGAGGTCGTAGCGCTCGAAGAAGGCGCGCTGCCGGTCGTAGTACTCGAGCCGGCGGGCCCGCGCCCGGACGTACTCGGCCGCCGAATGGCGCATGCCGTCCTCGATGCAGGCGACCAGGCCCGGGTCCATCCGCTCCCGCCACTCCGGGAGGAAGTGCCCGACGTTGCCGGCCATGTGCGCCGACCAGTAGAGCAGCTCGGTCTCGGTCAGGTCGCCGAAGCCCGGGTCGACCTCCTCGACCGCGCAGCCCAGCTCCTCGAAGGCGTGTACCGCGGCGCGGACCGGCCCCGCCACCTCGTCGTCGACCGCAAGGTAGCCGAGGTCCGGGCTGAACGCGACCCTTAACCCCTGCACCCCCTCGTCGAGCCGGCCGAGATAGTCGGCGGGCGGCGCCTCGAGGCTGCCCATGTCGCGGTCGTCCGGCCCGGCCATCACGCCGAGCATCAGCGCCGCGTCGGCCACGGTACGGGCGATCGGCCCGGCGTGGGACATGAAGTCGTTGTTGCTGATCGGCCAGTACGGGACCCGGCCGTAGGACGGCTTGAGCCCGTAGACGCCGC
>DASUSF010000368.1:0-19296 GCA_036375275.1 Geminicoccaceae bacterium
GGGGTCGGTCAGCGCGTCCTCGCGCCTGACGTAGGGGCCGTTCCAGGTGGCGGCGTCCGGCGGCGGCTCGAGCAGCGCGCTCAGCCCCTCCTCCTCGGTGGGATAGCGCCCGGTGTCGAGCCGGTACAGGTCGAGGATCGAGGCGATGTTCTGGATCTGCGCCGAGGCCGCATCGCTCTTGGCCCGCCCGAGGTAGTTCAGCACCTGGGGTGCCACGAACGCGGACAGCAGCCCGAGGATCACGAGCACCACCAGGAGCTCGATCAGGGTGAAGCCGTCGGTGCCCCGCCGGACACGCCGGGCCGCGGACCGGCGGAGAGCAGGAAGGGCGCGACCGCGCCCGAACAGCATGATCAAGGGGATCGGGGTCCTCGCTTGCGATGGCCGCTCACTCGGCCGTGGTGATCCGGCCGCTCCCGCCTTCGGGGTAGCGGTCGGCAGAGATCGTACCACCGAGGTCCTCGGTGATGTAGCGGCTCAACGCCTGCTGATAGCTGACGCCGAGCGGCGTGAACTCGCCGGTGCCGAAGGGGTACTGGTCGCCGCCGCGAGCGAGGAAGTCGACCGTCGCGACCGCTACCGTCGGTGCGCCATCGACGACCGCGCCCTCCGCGACGATCGGCGTCCCGTCGTCGAGCGTGATCGTCACCACCCGCTGGCCCGGGCGCACCACGCGGCCACCCTCGTCCACCGCCAGCGCCGGCTGCGAGGGGTCGTAGACCAGCTCGAAGCCCGCGATCTGCGCGAACCGGCCGCCCCCGTCCTCGACCATCGACACCGCGTTCTCCATGATCGTCTTGAACTGGTCGGGCCCGACCCCTTCGACCACGGTCACGAAGTTCGCGAACGGCAGGACGTCGAAGGTGTCGAGCGCGGTGAGCTCGCCCGCCTCGAGGACGCTGTCGTTGCGGATGCCGCCGCCGTTCTGGAGCGCCACGTCCGCCGCTCCGACGCCGAACTCCGCGCCGCTCCGTGCGACCTCGGCGAGCAGCGCGTCGGCGACCAGGTCGCCAAGATTGGTCTCCTTGGTGCGAACGCTCTCCCGGCGGCCATCGAGCGGCACCTCGGTCGTGCCGATGGTCCGCCCGGCGAGCTCCTGGAGCGCCGCCTCGACCGGCTTCGTCACCTGCTCCAGGACTTCGGGATCCGCCGCCACCGCATCCGCGGCACCCTGGCGCACCACCCGGACGGGGTCGCCGGTCACCGCCATCACCTCGCCGGCCTGGTCGAACAGCACCTCGAGCCGGCCGAGGTACTTGAAGCTGCCGGCGGTGGTCACGA
The DNA here is from genome assembly GCA_036375275.1 of Geminicoccaceae bacterium. Classification (GTDB taxonomy): domain Bacteria; phylum Pseudomonadota; class Alphaproteobacteria; order Geminicoccales; family Geminicoccaceae; genus DASUSF01. Next base: position 1,282 of record DASUSF010000368.1, read on the forward strand.
CCGGGACGTGCCGTCCGGCGGCATCCTCGGCGAGAATCGGGTAGGGCCCGAAGACCTCGCGCTCGTCCTCGGCGATCAGGCGGGTGTCGTGGTTGGCGAGCAGCTCGTCGCCGCCGCCGGCGATGGCGACGTCGACACCCTCGACCTGCTGCAGCAGCTCGATGTCCTCGCTCGCGCTCTGCAGGTGGCTGATCAGGATGATCATGTCGACGCCGTCGGCGCGCAGCCGGTCGATCTCGATCCCGACCGCGGGCGCCACCTCGTGCACCCCGACCTCGCGCGGGCTCGAGATGTAGGGAAGCTGCGGGGTGGTGGCGCCGATCACGCCGACCCGGTGACCGTCGCGCTCGATCACCATGCTCGACCTGATCCGCCCGGCGCTTGCGAGCGCCTGGAGCTCGGGCTCGTCCGCGAGGTCGAGGTTGGCCGACAGGAAGGGGACGTCGCCGGTCCGCTCGATGAAGGCGGCGAGCACCTCGGGGCCGAAGTCAAACTCGTGGTTGCCGATCGCCAGCGCGTCGTAGCCGATCGCGTCGACCACCATGCTGTCGTAGTAGGGCGGGCCCTTCTCCAGGCTCACGGCGAACTCCGGCCCAGCGAGGAAGTTGTCGCCGGAGCTGAGCGTGACCACCGCCCGCGGCACGTCCGGCGCGGCGAGGTCGCCGCAGCCGGTCTCCAGCGCATCGGCGCGCTCGCGCCGGACCAAGCTCACGAACTCGGCGGCCCCGCCGTAGGCCTGCAGCCCGGAGCCGGCGTCGAGCAGCTGGGACTCGGCGTCGTTGTTGTGCAGGATGGTGAGGCAGAGCGCGGGCGCCTGGTCCTGCGCCGCCACCGCGGGCGTGAGACCCAGCAGCAGGGCGGCCGCCACGCCCGTCTCCAGCCGGCGCTGCCTCCCGGTGACGCTCTTCATCGCTCCGCCTCCCGACGCAGGTGATCCCCCGCCGGCCAGGATAGCGGGCGGCCGGCAGAAGACAACGCGGCCCGCCCGACGTCCGGATCGACTCCGCGGGCTCAGAGCGGCAGCTGGTAGGCCTGAAGGATCGCGGACAGGATCGCGCCGATGATCGCCGCGATGACCAGCCCGAGGCCGATGGTCAGCACCGGGACCAGGAGGCTCATCATCCGCTCGATGGTGAGCTGCACCTCGCGGTCGTAGATCTCGGCGACCTTCATCAGCATCGGCTCGAGCCGGCCCGACTTCTCGCCGACCCCGATCAGGTGCAGCGCGAGCTTCGGGAAGCGCCGCGTGCGCTCGAGCGGCTGGGAGATGCCCTGGCCCTCCTTGGCGCCCGCCGTCGCCTGCTCGACCGCGTCCCGGAGCACGCTGTTGATCAGCGTCATCCGGACGATCGACAGCGCGGTGAGGACCGGGACGCCGTTGCCGAGGAGGGTCCCGAGCGTCCGGGCGAAGCGCGCCACGTCGAGCTTGGTCGCGAGGTCCCCGGCGAGCGGGAGGGACAGCACCAGCCGGTCGATCCGGGCCCGGCTCGCCGGCACCTTGAGCGCGCGGCGGAACCACAGCGCGAAGGCGGCGAGCGCCAGCAGGATCAGCCACCAGGTCTGCTGGACGAAGTCGCCGAGCCCGATGACCACCCGGGTGAGCAGCGGCAGCTCGGCCTCCGCGCTCTCGAACAGGGTCGTGAACTGGGGCAGCACCACGGTCAGGAGGATCGCGATCGAGAGCCCCGCCATGACCAGCAGGATCACCGGGTAGACCAGGGCCGAGCGCACCCGCTCGGCGAGCACTTCGGCGCTGTCGAGGTAGACCGCGAGCCGGGCGAGGACGTCGTTCAGGGATCCCCCGGCCTCGCCGGCGCGGACCAAACTGACGTAGGCGTCGGAGAAGACCGCGTCGTGCTGCGCGAGCGCGTCGGCGAGCGTGCTGCCGCCCCGGATCGCTTCGAGCAGCTCGCCGAGCAGATCCCGCACCGCCCGGTTCTCGACCAGGTCGGTCATCAGCCGGAGCGACTGGTCGAGCGACATCCCCGCCTCCAGCAGGGTCGCGAGCTCGCGGGTCATGATCGCGAGGTCGCGGCGCCTGACCCTGGCGCTGCCGAACAGCGGCTGGCGGAGCCGCTGGACCAGCCCGCCACCGCCGGCGCCGGGCTCCCCGGTCACCGGGTCGGCGAGCAGCGGCAGATGGCCCTGGGCGCGCAGCTGATCGACCACCTCGCCCTGGCTCGCCGCCTCCAGCTCGCCCTCGACCAGCTCGCCGCTGGCGGCGACGGCGCGGAACCGGAAGCGCGGCATCACTCGACCTCGCGGGTGACCCGAAGGACCTCTTCCACCGTGGTCACCCCGGCCCGGACCTTGTTGAGCCCGTCCTGGAACATCGGCCGCATGCCGTGCTCGACCGCGGTCCGGGCGAGGATGCCGGCCTCGGCCCGGTTCAGGACCTGGCGGGAGATCGCCTCGTTCATCACCAGGACCTCGTTGATCCCGATCCGGCCGAAGAAGCCGGAGTCGCCGCAGCTCGGGCAGCCGCGCGGCCGCCAGAAGGTCGGCTCGGGCCGGTCCTCGAGCCCGAGCTGGGCGAGCAGCTCCGGCAGCGGCCGGAACGGCTCGCGGCAGTGCCCGCAGAGCTTCCGCACCAGCCGCTGCGCGACCACGGCGTTGAGCGTCGAGCTCAGGAGGTAGTCCTCGACCCCCATGTCGAGCAGCCGGGTGAGCGTGCCGGCGGCGTTGTTGGTGTGCAGGGTCGAGAGCACGAGGTGGCCGGTGAGCGCCGCCTGGATCGAGATCTCGGCGGTCTCGAGGTCGCGGATCTCGCCGACCATGATGATGTCTGGGTCGTGGCGGAGCATCGAGCGCAGGACGTGCGCGAAGCTGAGGCCGATCTGCGGCTTGATCTGGACTTGGTTGATGCCGTGGAGCTGGTACTCGATCGGGTCCTCGACGGTCAGGATCTTCTTGTCCGGCGTGTTCAGCTCGAGCAGCGAGGTGTAGAGGGTCGTGGTCTTGCCGCTGCCGGTCGGGCCGGTGACCAGGATGATGCCGTTGGGCCGGGCGAGCGCGCTGCGGTACGCTTCGAGGGTGTGCGCGTCGAAGCCCAGGATGTCGAAGTCGAGCTGGACCGAGCCGCGGTCGAGGACGCGCAGCACGACCGCCTCGCCATGCATGGTCGGGATGGTCGCGACCCTGAGATCGATGTCCTTGCCGCGCACGGCGAGGCGGATCCGGCCGTCCTGCGGCAGGCGCCGCTCGGCGATGTTGAGCCGGGCCATGATCTTGATCCGCGAGAGCACCGCGGCGGCGAACCGGGTCGGCGGCGCCTCGACCTCGCGCAGCACGCCGTCGACCCGGTAGCGGACCCGGAGCGTCTGCTCGAACGGCTCGATGTGGATGTCGGAGGCGCGGCTCTCCACGGCGCGGCTGATCAGCCGGTTGACCAGGCGGACCACCGGGGCCTCGCTCGCGAGGTCCCTGAGCCGCTGGACGTCGTCGTCGGCGCCGAGCTCGTCGGCGCCGATCTCCTGCACGATCTCGCCGAGCCCGCCGCCGCGGCCGAAGATCCGCTCCAGCGCCCCGTCGATGTCGGACGGCACGCCGACCCAGGGCAGCACCGGCTTGCCGGCGAACAGCTGCATCGCGCCGATGGTGTAGCGGTCCAGCGGATCGGCCATGGCGACCGCGAGGCCGGCCTCGTTGTCGCTGAGCGGCAGGATCCGCGCCTGCTTCAGGAAGTTGACGCTCACCCGGTCGCCGTGCAGCGGCGCGTCCGGATAGTCCCCCTCCTCGGCGAGCGGCAGCTCCAGCAGCGCCGCCAGGGCCTCCGCGACGTCGCGCTCGGCGACCAGGCCGAGCTTCGGCAGGAGCACGTGCAGGCGCTCCCGGCTCGCGCTCCGCGCCCGCTGGGCGCGCTGCAGCGCCTGCGGGTCGAGCTTGCCGCGCTCGATCAGGAGCTGGCCCAGGGTCTCGTCGAAGGCGAGCTCCTCATCGGCGCTCGCGAGGGCGGTCTCTGGCGTCATCTTCCAGGTCGTCAGCCGGGTTGCAGCGGACCATACAACCAGACGAGCCAGATGCCGAGGGCGAGGTGCGGGCCGAACGGCAGCTCGGTGGTCGCTTCGAGGGGCCGGCCGGCGAGGCGGCGGATCAGCGCGAACGCGAGGCCGGCGACGGCGGCGGCGAGGATCACGCCCGGCAGGCCGAGTGGGCCCACCCAGGCGCCGCCGGCCGCGAGCAGCTTGGCATCGCCGAGGCCGAGCCCCTCCCGGCCGCGAAGCTTCCGGTAGAGCGCGGCGAGCGCCCAGAACCCGAGCCCGCCCGCCGGTGCGGCGAGCGCGTGGGGCAGGAGCTTCGCGGGCTCGATCAGCCCGACCACGAGCAGCCCCGTAGGGATCAGGGGCAGGGTCAGCGCGTCGGGCAGAAGGAGGTGCCGCGCGTCGATCCAGGCCAGCGCGAGAAGCGTCCAGCCGAGCGCGCAGGTCCCGACCAGGAGCCAGCCATCGACCACCAGCGCCGCCCAGGCCGCGACCAGCAGCGCGCCGAGCTCGACCGCCGGATAGAAGATCGGGAGCCGGACCGTGCCACAGGCGCAGCGGCCACGCTGCGTGAGCCAGCTCAGCACCGGCACCATCTCGCGCCACCGCAGCGGCCGCCCGCAGGCGGCGCAGCGCGAGCGCCCGACCAGCACCGGCTCGCCCGCCGGCAGACGCCGGATCAGCACGCCGAGAAAGCTGCCGACGAACGGCGCGGCGAGGAGGACGAAGACCGTCAGAAGGGTCAGTCCGTGCTCCGGCGGGTCACGACCTCGGGGCGGGCGAGCAGGTCCGGGTGGAGTTCGGTGCCGAGGCCGGGGTCGGTCATCGGGTAGGCGAAGCCGGCCTCGATCCGCGGCAGCCCGCTCAGGATCTCGCGGTAGAAGCCCCGGGTGTACGCGCGCACGGTTTCGAGCAGGAGCGCGTTCGGGCTCGCGAGCAGCAGGTGCAGGTTGGCGCACAGACCGACGGGCCCGGCGCAGTCGTGCGGCGCGATCGGCCGGTCGAAGGCGTGCGCCAGCGCCTGGATCTCCTGCCCCTCGGTGAGACCGCCGAGCCAGGCGAGGTCCGACGTGACCACGTCGATCGCGCCGCGCTCGAGGGCGTCGAGGCACCACTTCGCCGAGCCGAGGTTTTCCGAGCCCGCGACCCGGGGACGCACCGCGTTCTTGTAGCGCGTGAGGTCGTCGAGGTTCGCCATGTCGATCGGGTCCTCGAGCCAGTAGAGGTCGAGGTCACGGGTCGCGTCCGCGATCTGCAGCGCGGCGGGCAGGTGCCAGAGGCTGTGCAGCTCGAGCATGACGTCGATCCGGTCGCCGACCGCGTCCCGGATCTGCTCGAGCAGGGACACGGCGTGGCGGAGCTCCGCCGGCGCGATGTGGTGGCCGTTCGAGGCGAGGGCGTAGGCGTCGAACGGCCAGACCTTCATGCCCGTGATGCCGTCGTCGAGCAGCGAGCGCGCGAGCTCGCCCGGCGCCCGGTGCTGGGCCTGGAGGTCGTCGAGCGGATCGTCGCCCGCGCCCGCCTCGTCCGGGCGGATCAGCCGGCTGTTGACGTCGCTCCGCGCCTGCTTGTTGTAGGTCGCGGACGCGCAGGTGTTGTAGATCCGGATCCTGTCGTGGCAGAGGCCGCCGAGCAGCTCGTACAGCGGGACCCCGAGCGCCTTCCCCTTGAGGTCCCAGAGCGCGAGGTCGACGGCGGCGTTGCCGCGCAGCTCGACCGAGCGCGACGGGTAGCCGAAGAAGTGGTTGCCGACCCGGTGGCGGAGCATGTGCGCGTGGTGCCGGAGCCGCATCGGGTCCTGGCCGAGCAGGTAGGGTGCTGCGGTCTCGTGCAGGTAGGCGATCGTCGCCTCGGCGTTCCGGAAGGTCTCGCCGAGCCCGGTGAGGCCCTCGTCGGTCTCGATCCGGACCCAGACGATGTTGCTGAAGGCCGGGACCCGGACGGTCTCGAGCGCGGTGATCTTCATGCGTGGCCCCTGGTGTTCGGCCGTGCATGATCGTCCGCGCAGCCGCCCGCATCAAGCGGGGGTCGACCCTCGGTGGGCGCCTTCCTCCTCGGCCAGACGCCGGATATGGATGCTGAACCGGTCGTCCTCGCCGACCAGCAGCTTCGGCAGGGCGCCGCGGAAATCGTCCCTTCTCAGCCACTCCCGCATGTCGTCCTCCCAGCTCAGCCAGAGCCGCCGGGTCTCGTCGCGCATCCGCTCGTCGTAGAGGATGATGTAGGCTTTCTCGAACAGCGCGATCAGCAGGGTGAACAGGATCTGCCGGCGCTCGATCTGCTCCTCGTCGAGCTCCCGGTCGGGACGCGAGCGCCGGAACACGGACAGGTCCGCGTGCTCGAGCAGCAGTCGCAGGAAATTGTCGTACTCGGCCGAGAGCATCCGGTGCAGCCCGTCCTCCTCGACCTCGCGTCGCCGGCGCTGCTCGAACAGGAAGACGCCGAGGGCGAACGGCAGACCGAGGATGGTGACGAGGTAGCTGAGCGCTTCGAGCCAGATCATGGCGGCGGCCCCGGATGATGGTCCAGGCCGCACCATCGTCGCTCGCCTGGCGGCTTGTCACGGCCGGGCTGGCATGGTTGCTTCGCCCGGGCGGATGACAGCGAAGGGGAGGGCCGGATGGCTCTGGGCGAGACCAGCCGCGAGCGCCTGATGCGGGTGAGCACGGCGACGCTCGCCACCGTCCTGTTCAAGCGCGGCTTCCGCAACGTCTTCATGATCGGCCCGAAGCGCGTCAACCACGACGGCAGCACGGTCATGGTCGGCGAGGCCTACACGCTCCGGTACATCCCCGCGCGGGAGGACCTGAACGGCCCGGGCGAGTTCCTCGACCGCGCCCACCCGCAGCGCCGCGCGGTCGAGGAATGCCCGGCCGGCGCGGTGGTGGTCGCCGACTGCCGGGGCGACACCCGCGCCGGGACCGGCGGCGACATCCTGCTCACCCGGATGGAGGTGCGCGGCTGCGCCGGCATGGTGACCGACGGCTCGGTGCGCGACATCACGGGCATCGCGCCGCTCCGGATCCCGGTCTACGCCGCGGCGGTCGCCGCGCCCGCGAGCTTCACGCTGCACGCCGCGGTCGACCTCCAGATCCCGATCGCCTGCGGCGGCGTCCCGGTCTATCCGGGCGACGTCGTGGTCGGCGACCGCGACGGGGTGATCGCGATCCCGGCCGCCCTCGTGGACGAGGTCGCGCAGGAAGCGCTGGAGCAGGAGGTCTTCGAGGCTTGGGTGATCGGCGAGGTCCGTGCCGGCCGGCCGACCATCGGCCTCTATCCGCCGGACGACGACACCAGGGCGCGGTACGAATCGAGCCGCCAGAACGAGGCGAGGCGAGCATGAAGCTGCACTACAACACGGCGTCGCCCTACGCCCGGAAGGTGGTGGTGGTGGCGCACGAGACCGGGCTGTTCGAGCGGATCGAGCTGATGGCCCGGACCGCGACGCCGGTCGCGCCGAGCGACGAGCTCAACCGCGACAACCCGCTCGGCAAGCTTCCGTGCCTGATCACGGAGGCCGGCGAGCCGCTGTACGACTCCCGCGTGATCGCGGAGTTCCTGGACGCGCTGCACGAGGGGCCGCGGATCTTCCCGGTCGAGCGTCCGGCGCGCTGGACCGCGCTCCGCCGCCAGGCCCTCGGCGACGGCATCCTGGATGCCGGGGTCGGGACGCGCTACGAGACGTTCATCAGGCCCGCCGCGAAGCAGTGGGACGAGTGGGTCCGGGGCCAGAAGCTCAAGATCAGCCGCGCGCTCGACGCCCTCGAGGGCGAGGCCGAGACGTTCGGAGATGCCGTCGACATCGGCACCATCACGATCGGCTGCGCGCTCGGCTACCTCGACTTCCGCTTCAACGACGACCGCTGGCGGGACGGCCGGCCCGATCTCGCCCGCTGGTTCGACGAGTTCGGCGCCCGGCCGGCCATGGCGGCGACCGTGCCGAGCTGAGCGCCGGCGGATCTCTGGAGCTGCCGATGAACGCCATCTTCTTCCATGACGGCCGCTGGTACGAGGACGAGCAGCCGAAGCTGCTCGGCCCGCTCGACCACGCGATGTGGATGGCGAGCGTCGCGTTCGACGGCGCCCGCTCGTTCGAGGGATGCGCGCCGGACCTCGACCTGCACTGCGCGCGGCTGGTCGGGTCGGCCAGGAAGATGCTGCTCGAGCCGATCCTGGCCGCCGGCGAGATCGAGGAGCTCTGCCGCGAGGCGGTCCGCCGGTTGCCGGCGGGTGCTGCGACCTATATCCGGCCGATGTTCTACGCCACCCGCGGGTTCGTCCTGCCGGAGCCGGACTCGACCGCCTTCTGCCTGTGCGTCTACGTCGCGCCGATGCCCGAGCCCGGGGGCATGAAGGTGACCTTCTCGAGCTACCGCCGTCCGGCCAGGGACGCCGCCCCGACCGATGCCAAGGCGAGCTGCCTGTATCCCAACATGCAGCGGGCGCTGCGCGAGGCCGCTGCCCGCGGCTTCGACAACGCGATCACCTCGGACCCCTCCGGCAACGTCGCCGAGCTCGCCACCGCGAACCTCTGGATCGCGAAGGAGGGGGTCGCGCTCACTCCGGTCTGCAACGGCACCTTCCTGAACGGCATCACGCGCCAGCGCGTCATGGCGCTGCTGCGCGCGGCCGGCCTCGAGGTCCTGGAGACCACGCTCACCCGGGCCGACGTGGAGAACGCCGACGAGGTCTTCACCACCGGCAACTACGGCAAGGTCCTGCCGATCACCCGGGTCGAGGACCGCGACCTGCAGGCCGGCCCGGTCTACCGCCAGGCCCGCGAGCTGTACTTCGACTACGCCCGCACCCAGCCGCTCTGAGCCGACGCGCGCAGCCCCCGCGCGGAGGGTCTTTCCACTCGCCGACCGTGCCCCACGGCATGGCCGGGATGCGCGAGCGCGCCTCGACCGCCCGCCGCGGGCGACCTAGAGTCGCCCCGGAGCATCAGGGGGAGGGCAGCACGATCATGGCGACAGGCGCGTTCCGCGACACGCTCGCGCTCCGGATCAACCAGCGCCTGTTCTACGGCTGGATCGTCCTGCTGGTCGCGGCCCTCGGCTACTTCGCGAGCGGGCCGGGGCAGTCGCACCTGTTCGGGGTGTTCATCACTCCGATCAGCGAGGACCTCGGGATCTCCCGGACCGCGATCTCGACCGCCTATGCCACGGCGACCCTGATCGCCGCGTTCGGGCTGCCGTACGTCGGCCGGCTGGTCGACCGGTTCGGCGCGCGCCGGGTGGCGCTGGTGGTCGTGATCGTCCTCGGCTTCGCCTCGATCGGCTTCGGCCAGGTGACCGGCGTGATCACGCTCGGCCTCGGCTTCATGCTGCTGCGCTTCCTCGGCCAGGGCTCGCTGATGCTGACCTGCCAGAACATGACCGCGCAGTGGTTCGACCGGCAGCGGGGCTTCGCGCTGAGCCTGATGTCGCTCGGCTTCTTCCTGTCGGTCGCCGTGCATCCTCCCTTGATGCAGTGGCTGATCGCGCTGGTCGGCTGGCGCGAGGCATGGGTCTGGCTCGGGGTCGCCACCTGGATCCTCCTGCTGCCGGCGATCTACGTCCTGGTTCAGAACAAGCCGGAGGACCTCGGCCTCGAGCCGGATCCGCCGCGCGGCGGGGGCCTCCAGATCGGGCCCCGGATCTCCGGGTCGGCGAACATCGGGTTCACCGCCGCCGAGGCGCTTCGAACGCCCGCCTTCTGGATCATCGCGATCTCCCTCTCGACGCTCTCGATGCTGGTGACGGCGCTGTTCTTCCATCAGGTCTCGATCTTCGAGAGCCACGGCCTGTCCGCCGGGATGGCGGCGGGCGTGTTCTCGATCGCGGCCATCAGCGCGGTGATCGCGGTGCCGGTGTTCGGCCGGCTGCTCGACCGTTTCCGGGCGCGACCGATCTTCGCGACCGGCATGCTCAGCATGTCGCTCACGCTGATCGCGCTGGTGTTCGTCCAGGGCTTCTGGAGCGCCTTCGTCTACAGCGTCATCTTCGGAGTCGCGAACGCGGTCATCCATTCGCACATGGCCTTCCTCTGGCCGCGCTACTTCGGCCGCAAGCACCTCGGGCAGATCCAGGGCACGGCGACCACCATCGCCGTGGTCGGCGCCTCGGTCGGGCCAATCCCGTTCGGCGCCGCCTACGACCTGTTCGGCAGCTACACCGGCGCGCTGCTGCTGTTCGCGCTCCAGCCGGTGTTCTGCGCGGCCCTGATCCTGTTCATGAAGCCCCCCGACCTGCAGGCGCACGCCGCCGCGCAGGCGGCGAAGGAGCGGGCAGGGCGGCACGAGGAAGCGCCTGGAACCGCGTGAGCCTCAACCTGCCGTCCTCGCGGAAGCCTCGATGGCATGCCATGCTCTGGGCTCCAACGACGGTCAGCGCAGGGACGTCCGGAGAGAGGCCCATGGAGATCGAATGCGTCGCCGACGTCCGCGCCGGCACCGGCGAGTGCCCGGTATGGTCGGTGGACGAGCAGGTGCTCTGGTGGGTCGACATTCCCGCCGCGAAGCTCCACCGGTTCGACCCCGCGAGCGGCGAGGACCATGCGAGCGACCTGCCGAGCCCGTGCGGCGCCTTCGCACTCCGGGAACGTGGCGGCATGCTGCTCGCGCTCAAGAGCGGGCTCCACCTCTCCGACCCCGACACCGGCCTGCTGACGGTGGCGCAGCCGCCGCCGTTCGACCACCCGGACGACCGCTTCAACGACGGCCGGACCGACCCGAAAGGCCGCTTCTGGGTGTGCTCGATGCGCGACCCGCAGGACCCGGAGGCGCGGGCCGGTGAGCTCTTCCGGATCGGTCCGGACCTGTCGCTGACCCGCCAGATCGACGGCCTGATCACCGGCAACGGCCTCGCCTTCAGCCCGGACGGGCGGACCATGTACCTGAGCGACAGCCACGCGCACGTCCAGACCATCTGGGCCTTCGACTACGATCCGGAGGCGGGCACGCTCGCCAACCGGCGCGTCTTCGTCGACATGGCCGAGCAGGAGGGCCGCCCGGACGGCGCCGCGGTCGACGCCGAAGGCGGCTACTGGATCGCTGCGAACACGGGGTGGCAGCTGATCCGCTTCACGCCGGCGGGCGAGGTCGAGCGGCGGGTGCGGCTGCCGGTCCGGCGTCCGACCATGTGCTGCTTCGGCGGCCCGGATCTCGACGAGATCTACGTCACCACCCAGAGCCCGCAGGGCGACGAGACATTGGAGGGCCAGCCCCAGGCCGGCGGCCTGTTCCGGATCCGGGGCCTCGGCATCGAGGGGCGGCCGGAGCCGAAGTTCGCCGGCTGAAGCCACGCCCTGCTCTATCCGCTTGAAAAAGATCCGTTTCCTTTCGATGAGCGCGACGGAATTGCTGTCCAGGGTGGTTCCACCTCATCGAAAACGGCTCTGGTGCGCCGCAAGAAGCGGGTCGCAGGCCTCGATCCGGTCGGCCATGCTCCCGCCCACGCGATCGCGGAGGGTGGCATGGCGGGTGCCGCATCGATGACCGGGCGGGTATGGCTGCTGCTGATCGGCCTCTCGGTGCTCTGGGGCGGGTCGTTCTTCTTCGCCGAGGTGGCGCTGGTCGCCCTGCCGCCGCTCACGGTGGTGCTCGGGCGGGTCGGCCTCGCGGCGCTGGCCCTGCTCCTGCTGGTCCGCCTCACCGGCCAGCGGATGCCGGGCGGCTGGGCGACCCTCGGCGCCTTCCTGGTCATGGGCCTGCTCAACAACGCGATCCCGTTCGGCCTGATCGTCTGGGGGCAGACCCAGATCGCGAGCGGCCTCGCCGCGATCCTGAACGCCACGACGCCCTTGTTCGCCGTCCTGCTCGCGCACGTCTGCACCAGCGACGAGCGGCTGACCGCCGGCCGTGTCGCCGGCGTGCTGACCGGCGTCCTCGGCGTCGTCCTGATCGTCGGGCCCGGGGCGCTCGGGCAGGTCGGCGGCGGGTCCTGGCTGGCGCAGGTTGCGGTGCTCGCGGCGGCCTTCAGCTACGCCATCGCCGGGATCTTCGGCCGCCGCTTCCGCGGCCTGCCGCCCACGGTGATCGCCGCCGGCCAGACCAGCGCGAGCACGCTCCTGATCCTGCCGCTGGTCCTCATGGTCGAGCGCCCCTGGACCCTGGCCTTGCCCGGCGCCGGCCCGCTGCTCGCGGTCGTGGGCCTCGCCCTCCTCTGCACCGCGCTCGCCTATGTCCTCTACTTCCGGATCCTGGCGCTCGCCGGGGCCACCAACCTGCTCCTCGTGACCCTCCTGATCCCGGTGACCGCGCTGCTGCTCGGCGCCCTGGTCCTCGACGAGGTGGTGACGCTTCGGCAGGTCGCCGGCATGGCGCTGATCGGCGCCGGCCTGCTCACGATCGACGGCCGCGCCCCGCGTCTCTGCGCGGCCTTTCGAGCACGCCGGGGTGCGCCTCGGCGAGACGGTCCAGCCAGCGCCCGACCCGCTTCCGGTTGACGCCGAAGTCGTAGTAGCCGACCTCGGCGCGGCTCCAGACCGCCGGCGCCGAGCGCAGCGCGTCCAGCGGCAGGAAGGCGACCGTGATCCGGTCCCGGAAGCCGAGCCAGCGGCTCCGCTGGATCAGCTCGAGCTGCAGGCCGTCGTCGCTCGCTGCGACCTGTTCGAGTCGCGGCTCGCGCGCCACGGCCGCCTCGAACGCGTCCCTGAGCAGCCGCGGCACGGTCCGGAACACCGGCGAGGTGAGGTCGGCGTCAGCCTCGGACGCGAGGTTCGCCGGCAGCGCCAGGCACTGGTTCGGCGTGCTCGACCGCCGAAAGGTCCGAAAGTCGATCGGGAACTCGTCCACGTGCGGCCCGCCCCCTCGGAAGTCGTTTCACGGGACCACTCTCCTCTTGGAGCCGCCCGATTCAATCGTCCGGCGGCCGCCTGCGACGCCATGCGGGGCCCGATCGACCTCGCGCGCATGGTGCCCCGTCTGGCTACGGGTTCCATCCTGATGCGGGCGGTGCTAGAGCCCGCGAGGGTGGCAGATCGGGGGAGGGGGAAGCGATGAAGGTCGTGATGACAGGGGCGGCCGGCGGCGTCGGGACCATGACCCGGCCGTACCTCCGGGGCGAGATCGAGCAGCTCGTGCTGAGCGACGTCCGAGAAATCACCGATCTCACGGACCGCGAGACGTTCGTGCCCGCGGACATCACCGACCTCGGCCAGATGGAGCGGTTGCTCGAGGGCGCGGACGGCCTGATCCACCTCGGCGGCCAGGCGGTCGAGGGGGACTGGGAGACCGTCCTCAACCTCAACATCATCGGCCTCTACAACGCCTACGAGGTGGCCCGCCGCCAGGGCGTGAAGCGGATCGTCTTCGCGACCACCAACCACGTGGTCGGCTTCTACCGGCGTCAGCAGACCATCGACCACACGGTCATGCCGCGCCCGGATTCGCGCTACGGGGTCTCGAAGGCGTTCGGCGAGGCGATGGGCCGGATGTACGCCGACAAGCACGGCATCGGCGTCCTGAACGTCCGGATCGGCAACTGCGACTTCAAGCCGCTCGACATCCGCAGGCTCTCGATCTGGCTGCATCCCGAGGACTTCGCCCAGCTCTGCATGATCGGCCTGACCCATCCCGACGTCCACTACGAGGTGGTCTATGGCGCGTCCCGATGCGTCCGCACGTGGTGGGACAACCGGAACGCCTACCGGCTCGGCTACCGGCCGAAGCACGAGAGCGAGGACCATGCCGAGCACGCCCACAAGGAGGCCGAGAAGAAGCCAGAGGACCCGATCACGCACCAGTTCCAGGGCGGAACCTTTCCCGCCACCGAGTTCTCCGGCGACGTGAAGCGGATCACATAAGTGGCCGTCCGGAGCCTGTTCTCCGAGGACCAGATCGCTCGCCGGGTGGAAGAGCTGGCACGCGACGTGGTCGGGCGGATCGGGCCGGATCTCGCCGTTGTCGGCGTCCTCAAGGGCAGCTTCGTGTTCATGGCCGACCTGGTGCGCGCGCTCGACCGGGCCGGCGCCGCGCCCCGGGTGGAGTTCATGCGCCTCGCCTCCTACGGCCAGCGGCAGGAGAGCTCGGGCGAGGTCATGCTGCTCGGCGACGCGCCGCGCGACTTCGAGGCGCGGCCGGTCCTCCTCGCCGACGACATCGTCGACACCGGCCTCTCGCTGTCCTTCGGCCGGAAGCTCCTCCAGGACCGGAACGTCGCCCGGGTCTGGACCTGCGCGCTGCTCGACAAGCCGGAGCGGCGCAAGGTCGAGATCGCCACCGACTTCGTGGGGTTCGTCATCCCGGACCTGTTCGTGGTCGGGTACGGCATCGACTACGCCGAGCAGTACCGCCACCTGCCGTACATCGGGGCGGTCGAGTGAGCCGCCGCGGCGCGCCGGAATTGCCCTGACCATGCCGGCCATCCACGCCGGGACGCCGCGTGCGGGCGCGCTTCTGGTGGTGACCGCCCTCGCGCCGTTCGCGCTGGGCTACTTCCTGTCGTACCTGTTCCGGGCGGTGAACGCCGTCGTCGGACCCAACCTCGTGGCCGACATCGGGCTGAGCGCGGCCGAACTCGGCCTGCTCACCTCGGCCTACCTGCTCGCCTTCGCCGCCTTCCAGCTGCCGCTCGGGGTGCTGCTCGACCGGTTCGGACCGCGGCGCGTGCAGGCCGCGCTCCTCGCCGCCGCGGCGACCGGCTCGCTGCTGTTCTCGCTCGCCGACGGGATCGTCGGGCTCACCCTCGCCCGCGGCCTGATCGGGCTCGGCTTCGCCGGCGGCCTGATGGCCGGCTTCAAGGCGGTCGTGCTCTGGGTCCCCGAGCCGCGGCGGCCGCTCGCCAACGCGTGCGTGATGTCGTTCGGCGCGCTCGGCATCCTGGTCGCGACGGTGCCGACCGAGCTCGCGGTGCAGGCATTCGGCTGGCGCTCGGTGTTCGTCGGCCTCGCCCTGGTCACCCTCGCGGTCGCGGCCCTGATCCTGATCGTGGTGCCGGAGAAGGCGATCCCGCACGCCCCTGGCGGCCTGCAGGCCCAGGTGGCGAGCATCGTCCGGATCTTCAGCGATGGCGCGTTCTGGCGTCTCGCCCCGCTGCTCGCGACCACCGCCGGCGCCCACATCGGCATCCAGACCCTGTGGGCCGGCCCCTGGTTCCGCGACGTCGCCGGCTACGACCGGATCGGCGTCGCGAGCTGGCTGATGGTGCTCGCGGGCTCGTTCTGGATCGGCATCCTGCTCAGCGGCTGGGTCGCCGACCGCCTGATCCGGCGCGGCGTCGACATCCTGACCGTGATGCTGGGCTTCCTCGCCGTGTTCCTGGTGGTCGAGGTCCTGATCGTGATGCAGTGGACCGCGCTCAATGCGGTGATGTGGCCGTTGTTCGGCATGACCGGGCAGGTCGCGGTGCTGGCCTATCCGTGGCTCGCCTCCTATTTCGGCGCGGCCCTCTCCGGTCGCGCCCACACCGCGGTCAACCTCCTCCTGTTCGCCACCGCCTTCGGCGTCCAGTACCTGATCGGCGCGATCATCGACATGTTTTCCACCCCCGGGGCGGAGACCTACGACCCGCTCGGCTACCAGGTCGCCTTCGGCCTGGTCCTGGGCCTCCAGATCCTGAGCCTCGCCTGGTTCCTCGCCGGATGGCGCCGCCTCCGCCTGCCGGAGGCGGCCGCGGCCGACTGAGGGCAAGCCGGCACGGCGGGTGAACCGCGCCGCGCTCCCCGCGGTTGCTGCTGCGGCCGAAGCTTACTTCGGGTAGAGGCCCTTCGTGACCGCCTGCGCCCCTTGAGGATGCGCAGCCCGCGCGCCGGACGTGCTGCTCTTGCTGGCAGGGGGGGTCGCTTTCAGGGCGCGCGGCCTCGCGGCGGGCGCGGCTACCGCCGGACCCGGACTCGGAGGCCGGTACATCTTGACGTCGGACATCTCGTCACTCCTCGCTGTTTCTAAGGGAGACGTGGGGATGGCGGGCGCACGCGCAACGTGCGCCAGAGGACATCAGCCATGCGGCCGGCGGAGGAACCTTCTCGGGCGGGGCCGCCGGCAGCCCGGGACGTGGTGCCGCACCCCCGCGGGCCGGCCGGTGTGCAAGAGTCGGCTCTGCCGCCGCCGCCGAAACAAAACCCCGGGTCGCGCGTTGTCGTGGCACAGCGTCGATTGTTCCTGAGCGTTCCCCCATGGCGACCCTCGCCGAAAGGCGCCTGCTGGCGTCGGCTGCCCGTCGTCGCGCCGGCTCGCGCGTGACCTCAGAGAATGGACGACAGAGGGAAGATCTGGTGCCGGAGCGACAACCTGCCCTGAGCGCGGCCGTGCGGTCCGCCTGTGCCGCAGCCGCCGTATCCGCGGTCCTCGTGAGCACGCCTGCCTTCGCCCTGAACGCCCGGCTGGACGAGGTGGTCCGGGGGCTCACCATGCCGGTCACCTTCTCGGTGCTGCCCGACGGCAGCGGGCGCTGGCTCATCGCCGAGCAGACCGGGCGAGTGCGCCTGCGCGCCCGGGACGGCGAGCTGCTCGAGACGCCCTTCCTCGATCTCCGCGCGCAGATCGGAGAGCTCTACGAAGGGTTCGACGAGCGCGGCCTGCTCGGTCTCGCGGTTCATCCGGACTTCGCCGAGAACGGGCTGTTCTACGTGGCCTTCAACGGTCCGCCCCCGGCTGCCCGGAGCACGGACGTCGAGCTGACGCTATGGCAGCAGCTGATCGTGTTCCTGAAGGAGCTGCGCGGTCGCGAGAGCCCCGCGCTCGACTACTGGAACGGCGCCGTCTACCTGGTCGAGCGGCGCGTCTCGCCGGACGACCCCGACCGCGCGGATCCGGACTATGCCCGGGTCCTGCTGGTGGTCGAGGAGCCGCAGTTCAACCACAACGGTGGCTGGATCGACTTCGGACCGGATGGCCACCTCTATCTCGGGCTCGGGGATGGCGGCAATGCCGACGACGTCGGCGAGGGCCATGCGCCCGAGGGCAATGCGCAGGCCACCGACCGGCTGCTCGGCAAGATCCTGCGGATCGACGTCCACGGCGACCCGTACCGGATTCCGGACGACAACCCCTTCGTCGACCGGGAGGGCTATCGCCCCGAGATCTGGGCCCTCGGCTTCCGCAACCCCTGGCGCTGCAGCTTCGATGCCGGCGGCGACCATCAGCTGTTCTGTGGCGACGTCGGGCAGAACGCCTTCGAGGAGGTGAGCATCGTCGAGAAGGGGGGCAACTATGGCTGGCGGCGCAAGGAGGGCGCGCACTGCTTCGACGTCGAGGACGTCGAGCACCACCCCGCCAGCTGCCCGGACGACGACCTGATCGACCCGATCATCGAGTACCGGAACTGCACCGGCATGGACCCGTGCCAGGGTCGGTCGGTGATCGGCGGCTATGTGTATCGGGGGGAAGCTATGCCCGACTTGCAGGGCCGCTACGTGTTCGGGGACCTGGTGGAGGATCTCGACGAGGAGCGGGGGGTGATCTTCGTCGCCACGCCGCCGTCCGACGGCAGCGGGCCATGGCCGTTCGAGAAGCTCGACCTGAGCAACGCGGAGGCGCTCGGCTATCTCCTGGCGTTCGGCGAGGACGAGCAGGGCGAGCTCTACGTCATGACCTCCCCGACGCTCGGCACCGAGACGACCGACGACAAGATCTACCGGATCGCTCCCGCGCCAGACACACCTGCGACCGCGGGGGGCATGAAGAACGGTAGCCCCGGCGCTTCGTGATCCGGGGAGCCGGGAAGATCGTCATTCGCCCCCCCCGGCCCGGCCTCACGCCACCCGGAGCGGCTTGTACCTGATCCGGTGCGGCTGGTCCGCTTCGGCGCCGAGGCGACGCTTCTTGTCGGCCTCGTAGTCCTCGAAGTTGCCCTCGAACCACACCACCTCGCAGTTGCCCGAAGAGGCGGCCGACATACTGGCGGGCGTGCGCGACGAGCGCGGCATCACGATCATCTGGGTCGAGCACATCATGCGCGTCTTGATGCGGTGGTCGACCGGTGCATCGTCCTCGACCACGGCGAGAAGATCGCCGAGGGGCGGCCCGAGGAGGTCGCCCAAGACCCGCGGGTGATCGAGGTCTACGTCTGCACCGACGCCGCCGCCGTCCAGGACCAGCTCGCGGTTCTCCTCT
>DASUSF010000369.1:0-5068 GCA_036375275.1 Geminicoccaceae bacterium
TGATGCCGGTCCGGGAACTTGATCCGCCGGACCCGCGGATCATCCGGCCGGTGCGTGTCCTCGAGGTCGTAGACCTCAGTGTGGGCGGTGAGGCCGCGCGCCCCTTCGACCATCTCGTCGGTGACCCGGCGAAGCTCGCTCACCTCGTCGGGCGCGAGCACGCCCTCGACCACGACGAACCCGTTCTCCCGATAAGACTCCACCTGCTGCCTGGTGATCATGCGTCCACTCCCACGGCGCCAGCCCGCGCCTCGTCCATTCATCATGTTATCGATACCATCACCGGTGACGGAATGCAACCCGTTTGCTTCCGGGCGACTCCCTCATCGCAGACCCGCGCGTTCAGGAAAGGCCGAGGATCCGCCGGTTCCGCAGGTCGTCCCTCTCCGGCTGCATGCTCGCATCGAAGGCCCGCTCCTGGGCGCGGATGATGTGGTCGCGCACGAACGCGGCACCTTCGCGCGCGCCGTCCTCGGGGTGCTTGATGCAGCACTCCCACTCGACGGTCGCGAACCCGGCGTAGTCGATCTCGGTGAGCTTCGAGAACACCTGGCCGAAATCGATGTCGCCGTCGCCGGGCGAGCGGAAGCGCCCGGCCCGGTCCGGCCACGCCTGATAGCCGCCGTAGAGGCCGCTGCGCGGGCTCGGCCTGAACTCGGCGTCCTTGACGTGGAAGGCCCGGATCCGCTCGCCGTAGACCCCGATGAAGCCGACGTAGTCGATCATCTGCAGGAGCAGGTGCGAGGGGTCGTAGAGGAGCGTCGCGCGCGGATGATGGTCGACCCGGTCGAGGAACATCTCGAAGGTGACGCCGTCGTGGAGGTCCTCGGCGGCGTGGAGCTCGAACGCGAGATCGACGCCGACCTCGTCGAAGGCATCGAGGATCGGCCGCCAGCGGCGCGCCAGCTCCTCGAAGCCGGCCTCGACCAGGCCGGGCGGGCGCGGCGGGTAGAGGTAGAGGTACGGCCAGAGCAGGGAGCCGGAGAAGGTGACGTGCCGCGCCAGCCCGAGGTTCGCCGACGCGCCGGCCGCGAGCGCGAGCTGGTCCACCGCCCAGGCCAGCCGGGCGCGCGGATCGCCCCGGACGGCTTCGGGCGCGAACGCGTCGACCGTCTCGTCGTAGGCCGGATGCACGGCGACGCAGTGGCCCTGGCTGTGGCTCGACAGCTCGGTGATCACGAGCCCCTTGTCCGCCAGCATGCCCTGGATCTCGTCGCAGTAGGTGCGGCTCTCGGCGGCCTTGCCGAGATCGAAGATGTGCGGCGCGAAGGTCGGGATCTGGAGCCCGACGTAGCCCATGCCCGCCGCCCAGTCGGCGAGGGTCTCGAGCCGGTCGAAGGGCGGCTCGGGAGCGATGAACTGGGCGAGGAACAGGGCCGGGCCCCGGATGGTGCGCATCGACATCTCCCGCCCCGCGCGATCCGGGGTCGCTCGAGAAGAAACCGCTCGTCAGCCCGTGCTGAAGAGCGCCGTCTCGCCACGCTCGAGGATCAATGGCACGACCAGATCCTCCTCGTCGTCGAGGTGCCGGCCCAGCTCGGGTGAAAGCGCCACCTGCGCCGCGTGCAGCCGCCCGAGCGCCGAGCGGATGGCGCCGGCACCGCGAGGGCCGCTCTGCAGGACGTCGTTGGCGCGCATCGCCAGCCGCTCGAGCGCCGCGTGCAGCGCGTCGTGATCGCGTTCGATCACCTCGAAGCCGCGGGCGAGCTTCGGTTCGGCCTTCCGGAACAATGGGAAGTAGTGGTGGTCCTCGACGCCGTGGTGCTCCTCCAGCTGCCAGAGGAAGAGCCCGAGATGGCGGTGCAGCCAGGGACGGAAGCGCGCAGTCTCGTCATCGCCGTCGAGAGCATCCTGGATCCCGTCCCGGATGGTCCGGTCGAGGCCGCGAAACAGGGCGTGACGCTGGAGCCAGAAGCGGGCGACCTCGCCGAGGTTCCGGTGCCGCTCCCAGGTCGCCCGCGGGTGCCGCCGGAGGAGGAACCGCTCGCTCTCGTCGAGCCGGCTCGGATGCCGGCTCAGCCGACATGCTCCGCGAGAAAGCCGAGGGTGCGCTCGCGCGCGAGGCGGGCGCTCTCGGCATGGTACGAGGCCCGCTGGTCGCAGTTGAAGCCGTGGCCCGCCGGATAGATGAAGATCGGCACCTCGGGGTGCGCTGCCCTGACCTCCTCGACCCCGGCGAGCGGGATCGACTGGTCCTGCTCGCCGAAGTGGAGCATCACCGGGCAGCGCGGCTGCTCCGTCCTGAGCCCAGGGATGCCGCCGCCGTAGTAGCCGACCGTCGCGGCGAAAATCGCCGAGCGGGTCGCGGCGGCCCAGGCGATGGTCCCGCCCCAGCAGTAGCCGACCAGCCCGATCCGCCCCGGCCCCCGGACCTCGGCCGCGGCCGCCTCGACGTCGGCGAGGGCGTCCTCGAGCGTGATCTTCTCGCGGATCGCCCGCCCTTCCGCGACCCCGTCGGCATCGTAGCCGAGCTCGATCCCGGCCCGGACCCGGTCGAACAGGGCCGGCGCCACCGCCGCGTAGCCCTCGCGGGCGAAGTCCTCGCAGACCGCGCGGATGTGGTCGTTGACCCCGAAGATCTCCTGAACGACGACCAGCTGGCCGCGGGGGCGGCTGACCGGATCCGCGCGGTAGATGCCGGGCGTGTGCCCGTCGGCGGCCTTGCCCTTCAGCATGGTGCCCACAGCTTCCTCCCCTGCCGGGTCGCCCCGATCGCGCCGGCGACCGGCGCAAGGCTGCCCGGATGCGCCGGCCCGGTCAATCTCGGGCGGGTCATCCGTCCTCGGCGGCGACCACCCGATGCACCGCGCCACCGTGGTCGAGCACGTACAGCTCGCCCGCCTCGTCCTCGCCGAACGACGAGATCGACATGCCGGTCTCCAGGAGCAGCGTCGGCTCGCCGCCCTCGAGCGCCATCACGTCGCCGTTGCAGTAGTCGGCGAAGACGTAGGTGCCGACCAGGTCCGGCGCCGCCTCGCCGCGGTAGACGTAGCCGCCGGTGACGGAGCAGCGGCCGCGCTCGTGGGCGTACTCGGCGACCGGCGGGATCAGATCGTCGTCGCTCGACCCGTCGGCGAAGTCGCGGGTGCCCTCCTTGAGCCGCCAGCCGTAGTTGCCGCCGCGCTCGATCCGGTCGATCTCCTCGATCGCGTTCTGGCCGACGTCCCCGGCCCAGAGCTCGCCGGTCGCGCGGTCGAACGAGAAGCGCCAGGGGTTCCGGAGCCCGATCGCGTAGATCTCAGGGCGACCGCCACCCGACGCGTACGGGTTGTCGTCCGGGACCGCGTAGGGCTCGCCGCCGTCGACGTCGATGCGCAGCATCTTGCCGAGCAGGTCGTCCGGGTCCTGGGCGCGGTTGCCCGGATCGCCGCCCGCGCCGCCGTCGCCCATGCCGACGTAGAGATGGCCGTCGGGTCCGAACGCGATCATGCCGCCGTTGTGGTTGCCGAAGGGCTGGGGGATGGTCAGGAGCACCCGTTCGCTCGCCGGGTCGGCGGCGCCCTCGCCGTCGGTCCGGAACTCGGAGATCACGGTCGCGGCGTCCTCGTCGCGCGTGTAGTTGACGAAGAAGCGCGGGTCCTCCGGGAAGTCGGGGTGGAAGGCGAGGCCGAGCAGCCCCTGCTCGCCGCAGCAGGTGACCCGGTCCTCGATCGCGAGGAACGGCGTCGTCTCCCCGGCCGGCCCGAGGACCAGGATCCGCCCCTCCTGCTCGATCACGAAACGGCGCCCGCTGCCGTCGCCGGCGTGGGTCAGGAGGACCGGCCGGTCCAGGCCGTCCACGACCTGCTCGAGCGTGATCGGGCCGTCGCTCTCGGCGGCGCCGGCGCAGCCCACGACCGAGGCGAGCCCGAGCCCGAGGGCGAAGAGTCTGGTCAGGTTCCGGTCCTGCTGCACGGTTTCCTCCGAACGCGCCGGCCGAACAGCCGGCCGGCCTCGTCCGGATATAGGCGCCCGGCGTGGAGCGCCAAGCCGACGGGGCTCGGGCTCAGCGTTCGCCCTTGCGGAACGGGACCAGGAGCGCCTTCGGGTAGGCCGCGCGGCGCGCGACCAGGATCAGGGCGAGGATCGAGAGCAGGTAGGGCGCCATGAGGAAGAACTGGTAGGGGATGACCGTGCCGCTCTCCTGCTGCACCCGGATCTGCAGCGCGTCGAAGGCCGCGAACAGCAGCGCGCCGAGCAGCGCCTTGCCGGGCCGCCAGGAGGCGAAGATCACGAGCGCCACGCAGATCCAGCCGCGCCCGTTGATCATGCCGAAGTAGAAGGCGTCGAACACCGAGATGGTGAAGAACGCGCCGGCGATGCCCATGAGCGCGCTGCCGGCGACCACCGCCCCGGTCCGGAGCCGGATCACGTCGATCCCCTGCGCCTCGACCGCCAGCGGCTCCTCGCCGACGGCCCGGAGCGCGAGGCCGAGCGGGGTCCGGTAGAGCAGCCACGCGACCAGCGGCACCGCGAGGAAGGCGAGGTAGGTGAGCGGCGTCTGGGTGAACAGGGCCGGCCCGATGATCGGGATCTCGCTCAGAAGGGGCACCGGCCACGGCCTGAAGGGGTCGATCTTGGGCGGTGTCGTGACCTCCGGCAGCAGCATCCGGAACGCGTAGTAGCTGAGCGAGCTGGCGAGCAGCGTGATGCCGATGCCGCTGACGTGCTGGCTGACGCCGAGGCCGACGGCGAAGAGGCTGTGCACCAGGCCGAAGACAGCCCCGGTCAGGGCCGCGACCAGCACCGCGCTCCAGAGGTCGCCGCCCTGGAACACCCACATCCACGCGGTCATGGCGCCGGCGGTCATGATCCCCTCGATGCCGAGGTTGAGGACCCCCGCGCGCTCGCAGATCAGTTCGCCGAGGGTCCCCAGCACGAGCGGCGCCGCCATCCGCACCACGGCCGCCCAGGACCCGACCTGCAGGAACAGCTCGAGGACGTCCATCAGGTGGTTCCGGACCCGGCTTCCTCTCCCTCGCTCTCGAGGGAGAGGGACGGGGTGCGGGTGGCGGCCCGGTCCACGTCGCGCGGCACGAGATCGTTCAACGTGCCCGCGCCGCCCTGGCCCGGCGCTTCAGCTCCTCGA
>DASUSF010000370.1:0-2078 GCA_036375275.1 Geminicoccaceae bacterium
ATCCTGGTCAACGCGATGTGCGTCGGGCTGGCCCCGGCCGACCGGGTCTCCTATGCCCGCGCTGCGGGAATCGGCAATCCGCTGGTCTACGTGGGCGCGCGGACCGGGCGCGACGGCATCCACGGCGCGACCATGGCCTCCGCGGAATTCAGCGAAGGCAGCGAGGACAAGCGGCCGACCGTCCAGGTCGGCGATCCGTTCATGGAGAAGCTGCTGCTCGAGGCCTGCCTCGAGCTGATGCAGACCGAGCTGATCGTCGCGATCCAGGACATGGGCGCGGCCGGCCTGACCTCGTCGTCGTTCGAGATGGCCGCCCGCGGCGGGGTCGGGGTCGAGATGGACCTGGAGCGGGTGCCGGTGCGCGAGACCGGGATGACGCCCTACGAGATCATGCTCTCGGAGAGCCAGGAGCGGATGCTGCTGGTGCTGCGCGACGGCGCCGAGGCGGAAGCGTTCGCGGTGTTCGAGAAGTGGGGCCTGGACTACGCCACCGTCGGGCGGATCACCGGCAGCGGCATGATGGTGCTGCGCTGGGAGGGCGAGGAGGTGGCGCGGGTGCCGATCCAGCCGGTGAGCGGCGCCTCGCCGGTGTACGAGCGCCCGTGGACGCCGACCCCGCCGGCGGTGCAGCTGGCGGCGCACGACGTCGTCCCGACGCTCGAGGTGGCCACGGCCCTGAAGCGGCTGATCGGCTCGCCGGATCTGTGCGCCAAGCGGTGGGTCACCGAGCAGTACGACCAGACGGTCATGGGCGACACGGTCGCCGGGCCGGGTGGCGACGCCGCCGTGATCCGGATCCACGGCACCAACCGCGGGCTCGCGCTCACCACCGACTGCACGCCCCGCTACTGCGAGGCGGCACCCGAGACCGGCGGCCGCCAGGCGGTCGCCGAAGCCTATCGCAACCTCTCCGCGGTCGGCGCGCGGCCGCTCGCGATCACCAACTGCCTGAACTTCGGCAGCCCCGAGAAGCCGCGGATCATGGGGCAGTTCAAGGGCTGCCTCGAAGGCATGGCGGCGGCGTGCCGGGCGCTGGACTTCCCGGTCGTCTCGGGCAACGTCTCGTTCTACAACGAGACCCTCGGGCGCGGCATCCCACCCACGCCGGTGATCGGCGGCCTCGGGCTGCTCGAGAACCTCGAACGCCGCGCCGGCATCGCGTTCCCGGACGAGGGACTGGTGCTGGTGCTGGTCGGCGAGACCTTCGGCTGGATCGGATCCTCGCTCTACCTGCGCGAGGTGTGCGGGCGCCGGGACGGCGCGCCGCCACCGGTCGACCTCGACCTCGAGAAGCGTAACGGGACGTTCGTCCGGAGCCAGATCGCATCCGGCAGGGTCAAGGCGTGCCACGACCTGTCCGACGGCGGGCTCCTCGTCGCCCTCGCCGAGATGGCGCTCGCTTCGGGCATGGGCGCGGACCTCGCCGTGCCCGCCGGCGTGTCGAGCGCCGAGGCGTGGCTGTTCGGGGAGGATCAGGGCCGCTATCTGCTGGCGGTCGAGGCGGGCGACCTCGGTCCCCTCACGCGCGCCGCGGCGGCGGCCGGATCCCTGGCCCGACCGGTCGGGCGGACCGGGGGCGCCGCGTTGACCCTGAACGGGGCCGATGCCATATGCCTGGGCGAGCTGGCCGCGATCCATGCCGCGACGCTGCCCTCGGCGATGGCCGTGGCATAGGGTGTGGCGTGCAGGGTGCGCGTGCGGCACGCCGAGCTTGGGAGCAGGATTCGATGGGCATGAGCGCGGCGCAGATCGAGGCGATGATCCGGGACGCGCTGCCCGAGGTCGAGGTCAGGATCACCGACCTCGCGGGCGACTGCAACCTCTACCAGGCGCACGTGATCAGCTCGGCGTTCCGCGGGCGGAGCCGGGTCCAGCAGCACCAGATGGTCTACGAGGCGCTCGGCGGGCGCATGGGCGGCGAGCTGCACGCGCTCGCCCTGACGACCGCGGTTCCGGGCGACGAGTGACGCCTTTTCTAGGAGGTCATGCAAATGAGCAGCGCGAGCGTTCAGGACCGGATCCGCGAAGACACCCAGGCCCATCCCGTGGTCCTGTTCATGAAGGGCACCCCGGTCTTC
>DASUSF010000371.1:0-7718 GCA_036375275.1 Geminicoccaceae bacterium
TCCCGGACCCGAACGCCGTGAGCACGTTCGAGGCCTCCCGGCTCGACCGCTCGGTGCTCGACGACCCGGCGCACGCCGACTGGCTCGCTCACGTCACCGGCCTGCTCGAGCTCCGCCGCCGCGAGATCGTGCCGCGGCTCGATGCGGTTCCGGGCGGGGCCGGCGAGGGATCGGCGGACGGCAGCGTGATCCGGGTCGCCTGGCGCCTCGGCGACGGCAGCCGGCTCGCGCTCCTCGCCAACCTCGCGCATCAGGCGGCGCCCAGCGGCGGGCCGCCGGAGCCGGGTCGGACCCTCTACGTCCGTCCGGAGGGCGCCGCCCCGCCCGGCGACGAGCTGCCACCCTGGTTCGTGCTCTGGACCCTCCAGGCCCCGTCTTGAGCACCGCCGCCGTCGATCCCCTGCACCGGCTGGCCGGTCTCTATGGCATCGAGACCGCCTACACCGACGCCTATGGCCGTCACCGGCAGGTGCCGCGGGACAGCCTGCGCGCCCTGCTCGTCGCGATGGGCGTGGAGCCGTTCGGCGAGCGGCAGATCGGGGAGCGGCTGCGCGAGGTCGAGCGCCGGCGGGCGGCCCGGCTGGCCGAGCCGGTGCTGGTCGTCTCCGAGCAGCAGGCGGCCGCGATCCCCGTCCATCTGCCGGACCCGGCCACCGCCGGACGGATCACCTGGCAGCTGACCCTCGAGACCGGCGAGAGCGTCGAGGGCGCGAGTCCCGCCGATCGTCTGCAGGCCCACGCGTGCGGCGACCCGACCAGGCGCACGCTCCGGCTGAGGCGGCGGCTCCCGGTCGGCGAGCACAGGCTCGACCTCGGCGTCGGAGACCACGGCGAGGGGGCGCTCCGGGCCCGGACGCAGCTGATCGTCGCGCCGGAACGCTGCTTCCTGCCCGACGATCTCGACCAGGACCGGCTGTTCGGCCTCTCCGCCCAGCTCTATGGGCTGCGCAGCGAGCGTGATCTCGGCATCGGCGATTTCCAGGACCTCGCCGAGCTGTGCGCCCTCGGCGCCCGGAACGGGGCGAGCCTGATCGGGATCAATCCGCTGCACGCGTTGTTTCCGGCCGAGCCGCGGCACTTCAGCCCGTACTCGCCGTCCAACCGGAGCTTCCTCAACCCGCTCTACATCGCGGTCGACCGGATGCCCGAGCTGGAGGACTCGGAGCCGGCGCGCGCCCTGCTCGCCGACCCCGCGATGCAGGCGGCGATCGAGGCGGTCCGGCGCGAGGAGCTGGTCCAGTACTACGCGGTCTGGTCGCTCAAGTCGCGCCTGCTCGAGGCGCTGTTCCAGACCTTCCGCACGCGCCACCTGCAGTCGGGGCTGGAAACCGCCCGCGGGCGCGGGTTCCTCTCGTTCGCGCGGGAGATGGGCCGGCCGCTGTTTCTCCAGGCCTGCTTCGACGCGCTCCACGAGATGATGCTCAAGGAGCACGGGATCTGGTCCTGGCGCGACTGGCCGGAGGGCCTGCGCAGCCCCGACGGCCCCGAGGTCGGCGCCTTCGCGGCCGCGCACGGCGAGCGGATCGTGTTCTTCCAATGGCTGCAGTGGGTCGCCGACGACCAGCTCGCGGCGGCGCAGCACCGGGCGCGGGCGGACGGCGCCCGGGTCGGCCTCTACCGGGACCTCGCGGTCGGGGTCCATCCCGACGGCGCCGCCGCATGGAGCTTCCCCGGCGTCACCGTGGCCGGGGTGTCGGTCGGCGCCCCGCCCGACCAGTTCAATCCCAGGGGCCAGAGCTGGGGGCTCGCGCCGTTCTCGCCGGTCGGGCTGCGGCGCAGCGCCTACCGTCCGCTGACCCTCGACCTCAGGCAGAACATGCGCCACGCCGGCGCGGTCAGGATCGACCACGTGATGGGCCTGTCGCGGCTGTTCTGGATCCCGGCCGGCGCGTCCCCCGCGGAAGGCGCCTACATCCGCTACCCGCTGCAGGACCTGGCCCGGCTGATCGCGCTCGCCTCCCGGCGCGAGCGCTGCCTCGTGATCGGCGAGGATCTCGGGACCGTCGCGCCGGGCTTCCGGGAGACCATGCACAAGGCCGGCGTGCTCAGCTACCGGGTGCTCTGGTTCGAGCGCGCCGCCAGCGGCGGCGTCCAGCCGGCCCGCCGCTACCCGAAGCGGGCGCTGATCACGGCGTCGACCCACGATCTGCCGACGCTCGCCGGCTTCTTCGCCGGACGCGACCTGGACTGGCGGGAGCGGCTCGACCTGTATCCGGAGCGGGGCGCCGCCGAGGCCGCGCGCGCCGATCGGCGGCAGCACTGCGCCCTCCTGGTCCAGGCCCTCCGCCGGGCGAAGCTCCTGCCCGGACAGCTGGATCCGGACGATCCGGACTTCGCCGAGCAGCTGCGGGTCGCCGCGCATGCGTGGCTGGCGGCGACGCCGAGCCAGCTGATGATGGTGCAGCTCGAGGACCTGATCGGCGAGGTCGAGCAGGCGAACCTGCCGGGGACCACCGACGAGCACCCGAACTGGCGTCGCCGCCTGCCGCTGGAGCTGACGGGCATCGCCGCGCTGCCGGCGCTCGAGCGACTGCGGCAGATCATGGCCGCGGCCGGACGGAGCACCCTCTGATGGCCGAGCGCCCGGCGATCGTCCCCGACGCCACCTACCGGCTCCAGCTCAACGCGGCCTTCGGCTTCGACGACGCCGCCGCGATCGTCCCCTATCTCCGGCGGCTCGGCGTCAGCCACGTCTACGCCTCGCCGGTCCTGATGGCGCGCCCGGGCTCGACCCACGGCTACGACGTGATCGACTTCAACCGGATCAATCCGGAGCTCGGCGGCGACGCGGCCTTCCACCGGCTGGTCGACACGCTGCACCGGCACGGCATGGGCCTCGTGGTCGACTTCGTCCCCAACCACATGGGCGTCGGCGCCGACAACCCCTGGTGGCTCGACGTCCTGGAGTGGGGGCAGGAGAGCCCGTTCGCCCGCTTCTTCGACATCGACTGGGACGCCCATGCCCGCGGTGTGCGCGACAAGGTGGTGCTCCCGGTGCTGGGCGACCAGTACGGGCGCATCCTCGAGGCGGGCGAGCTGCAGCTCGCGTTCGAGCCGGAGACCGGGACCTTCCACGTCGCCTACTACGACAACCGCTTCCCGGTCGCGGTCCGGGACTACGCGCCGCTCCTCCGCGCCGCCGGGATGCAGCTGGAGGGCCGGGATCCGCTCGGGCCGCTCGCGGACCGCTTCGCGGGCGCGGCCGGCGGCGGCTCGTCGCTCGCCCGCCGGAGCGTCCGCCGCCGCGAGGCGAGCCTGCTCAAGACCGAGCTGGTGGCCCTCGCGACCGCCCCCGAGGTGACCGCCGCGATCCGCTCGACCCTCGAGCTGATGAACGGGATCCCCGGCGAGCCCGCGAGCTTCCGCCGGCTGCACCGCCTGCTCGAGGGGCAGGCCTACCGGCTCGCCTACTGGCGGGTCGCCCGTTCCGACATCAACTACCGCCGCTTCTTCGACATCAACGAGCTCGCCGGGCTGCGGATGGAGCGTTCGGAGGTGTTCGAGGCGACCCACGGCCTGCTGCTGAGGCTGATCGCCGAGGGCGCGGTGCAGGGGGTGCGGCTCGACCACATCGACGGCCTCTACGACCCGGCCGGCTACTGCGAGCGGCTGCTGGAGCGGGTCGAGGCGACGCTCGCCCAGGCCGGGGCGACACCACCGGCTGACCGGCGCGCAGCGGGCCGGCCGATCTGGCTGCTGGTCGAGAAGATCCTCGCCCGGCACGAGTACCTCCGGGAGGACCTGCCGGTCGCCGGGACCACCGGCTACGAGTTCATGAACCTCGTGCTCGGCCTGTTCGTGAACCCGTCGGCCGAGGTGCCGTTGACCCGCTTCTACGCCCGCTACACCGAGCGCCCGCCCGACTTCGCGGCGCTCGTCAAGGCGGCGAAGCGGCAGATCCTGCGCGCCTCGCTCGGCAGCGAGCTGAGCGTCGTCGCGCACGAGCTGTACCGGCTCGCGCAGCAGAGCTGGCGGAGCCGCGACTTCACCCTCACCGGGATCCGGGAGGCGCTCGCCGACGTCATCGTCGGCTTCCCGGTCTACCGCACGTACATCACCGACTCCGGGCCGAAGAGCGAGGACCGGCGCGACCTCGAGTGGGCGATCAGCCAGGCGCGCAAGGAGACGCTGATCGTCGACCAGACGGTGTTCGACTTCATCTACCGGGCGCTCAGCACCGACCTCGTGCAGGAGGCGGGCTACCGGCGGCGCGACGTCATCCTGACCGCGATGCACTTCCAGCAGCTCACCGGCCCGGTGATGGCGAAGTCGCTCGAGGACACCGCCTTCTACCGCTACCTCCGCCTGGTGGCGCTGAACGAGGTCGGCGGCGAGCCGGACCATTTCGGGGTCAGCCCGAGCGCCTTCCACACCCTCTGCCAGCGCGAGCTGCGCCACCACCCGCTGACCATGGTCACGACCTCGACCCACGACCACAAGCGGGGCGAGGACGCCCGCATCAGGATCGCGGCGCTGAGCGAGCTGCCCCAGGAGTGGGTGCGGCGGGTGCGCCGCTGGACGCTGCTCAACCGGGCGCGGCGCGGCACGGGCGGTGGGGCTCCCGCCCCGAGCCGGAACGCGGAGTACCTGTTCTACCAGAGCCTGATCGGGGTCTGGCCGCTGGAGGTGCGCGCGCCCGAGGACCTCGCCGGCGGCGACCTCGCCGAGCGGATGGTCGCCTACATGATCAAGGCATCGCGCGAGGCCAAGGAGGAAACCGCCTGGACCGCGCAGAACCCGGAGTACGAGGCGGCGCTCGAGCAGTTCGTCCGCCGGGTGCTCGACCCCGAGCGCTCGCGGCCGTTCCTCGCCGACTTCATCCCCTTCCAGGAGCGGATCGCGCTCACCGGCGCGGTCAGCGGCCTCGCCCAGACGCTGCTCAAGCTGACGGCGCCCGGCATCCCCGATCTCTACCAGGGCAGCGAGCTGTTCGATCTCTCGCTGGTCGACCCCGACAACCGCCGCCCGGTCGACTACGGTCTCCGCGACCGGAACCTCGATGCGCCGGGCCCGGACCCCGCGGCCCTGGTCGCGGACTGGCGGAGCGGGCGGATCAAGCAGCACGTGGTCGCCGCCGCGCTCCGGGTCCGCCGCGCGCGCCCGGACGTGTTCCGTCAGGGTGCCTATCTGCCGCTCGCCGTCGAGGGCCAGCACGCCGACCGGGTGGTGGCTCTCGCGCGCACCGGCGAGAGTGGCGTCGTGGTCGTCGCGGTGCCGCGCCTCGTCACCCCGCTGCTCGCCGAGAGCGAGGTGCCGCTGCCGGCCCCGGAGCGATGGGGGGCGACCCGGGTGGTCCTGCCCGACGAGATCGCCGGCCGGGTGCTGACCGACGAGCTGACGGGACGCCGGCACGGAGACGGGAACGAGCTTCGGCTCGCCGACCTTCTGGTCGACCTGCCGGTCGCCCTGCTCGCGGCCGATCCAGCCGTAGATTGAAGCCCGCGCGGCAAGGGCCATATCCAGGACAACCCCGCCCGACCCGGCGTCGAGAGCGGCGGAAGCTGGCCGGCGGCAGGATTCCGTCGGCCCGAGGCATCCCGAAGGACTTGGCGGACAGAACATGCCGATGCGCGATTCCGACGTCTGGATGTGGGGGCAGGCGTGCGAGCTGATGGACGAGGCGGAACGGCTGCGCCAGCAGTTCTTCACGCCCGGCCGCTCGCGTCGCGCATCCTGGGAGCCCCCGGCGGATGTTCTGGAAAGCGAGGACCAGCTCTGGATCATCGTCGCGCTGCCCGGGGTCTCCGCTGAGCAGGTGGAGACCAGGATCGAGGGTGGCACCCTGATCGTCGCCGGCCGGCGGCCGATGCCGCGGATCACGGCCCGCGCCCAGATCCGCCGCCTGGAGCTGCCCCACGGCCGCTTCGAGCGACGCCTTCAGCTGGCGCCCGGAAGCTACGAGATAGCCCATCGCGAGCTCGCCGACGGATGCCTCGTCCTCGGGCTCAAGAAGCTTGGATAAAGCTGGATGATCACGCACACCCCTACTTCCGACGTCGACGCCCGGAGCGAATCGGCGGCGCCCGACGCGACGAGCGCGCAGGCCGCCCAGGCTGGCCGCGGAGCCGAGCCCGGGTTGCCGGACGACGCGATCATCGTGGTCCCGGTGCGCAACTTCGTGCTGTTCCCGGGGCTGGTGCTGCCACTCGCCGTCAACCGGCCGTTCTCGGTCCAGGCTGCCCAGGAGGCGGCGCGGAGCGACAAGCCGATCGGCATCCTGCTGCAGCGCGACCCGGCCCAGGACGAGCCCGCCCCGGCCGATCTGCACCAGACCGGCACGACCGCGGGCATCCTGCGCTACGTCACCGCACCCGATGGCACCCATCAGCTCGTGGTCCAGGGCGAGCAGCGCTTCCGGGTCAAGGAGTTCGTCCCGGGCCATCCCTACATGGTCGCCCGGATCGAGCGTCACGAGGAGCCGGAGCAGGAGGGGCCCGAGGTCGAGGCGCGGGTCCTGCAGCTCCGGCAGCGGGCGGTCGAGGCCCTGCAGCTCCTGCCGCAGGTGCCGCAGCAGCTCATGGCGGCGGTGCAGAACGCGCCGAGCGGGAGCCTGCTCGCCGACCTGATCGCCTCGTTCATGGACACCAAGCCGGACGAGAAGCAGGAGGTGCTGGAGACCTTCGACCTCCAGCGCCGGCTCGACCTCGTGCTCGAGCGGCTGGGCCGGCAGCTCTCCGTCCTGCAGCTGTCGCGGGAGATCGGCGAGCAGACCCGGCAGTCGATCGACCAGCGCCAGCGCGAGCACATCCTGCGCGAGCAGATGCGCCAGATCCAGAAGGAGCTCGGCGAGGGCGACGACACCTCGGCCGAGATCGAGGAGCTGGCGAAGCAGATCGATGAAGCGGGCATGCCCGAAGAGGCGCTCAAGCAGGCCAGGAAAGAGCTGAAGCGTCTCCAGCGGACGCCGGAGGCCGCCGCCGAGCACAGCATGATCCGGACCTACCTCGAGTGGCTGATCGAGGTGCCGTGGTCGAAGACGACCGAGGGCGAGATCGACATCGCGCGCGCGCGGCGGATCCTCGACGAGGACCACTTCGGGCTCGAGAAGGTCAAGAAGCGGATCCTCGAGTACCTCGCGGTGCGCAAGCTCAACCCGACCGGCAAGTCGCCGATCCTGTGCTTCGTCGGCCCGCCGGGCGTCGGCAAGACCTCGCTCGGCCAGTCGATCGCGCGGGCGACCGGGCGCGAGTTCGCCCGCGTCTCGCTCGGCGGCGTGCACGACGAGGCCGAGATCCGGGGCCACCGCCGGACCTACATCGGCGCCATGCCCGGCAACATCGTGCAGGCGATCCGGAAGGCGGGGACGAAGGATCCGGTGCTGATGCTCGACGAGATGGACAAGCTCGGCCAGGGCTTCCACGGCGATCCGGCGGCCGCCCTGCTCGAGGTTCTGGATCCGGCCCAGAACGACACCTTCCGCGACGCCTACCTCGGCGTGCCCTTCGATCTCAGCCAGGTGATGTTCATCGGCACGGCGAACATCCTGGACACGATCCCGGGGCCGCTCCGCGACCGGATGGAGGTGATCGAGCTGCCGTCCTACACCATGGAGGAGAAGCTCGAGATCGCCCGGCGCGACCTGGTCGAGCGCCAGCGCGAGGCGAGCGGCCTCGGCGCGGGCCAGGTCGAGCTCGGCGAGGACGTGCTCCGCCAGCTGATCCGCGACTACACCCGCGAGGCCGGCGTGCGCAGCCTCGAGCGCCAGATCGGCGCGCTGT
>DASUSF010000372.1:0-9711 GCA_036375275.1 Geminicoccaceae bacterium
CCGGCGCCCCGGGGCCGGTGGACGCCAGGCAGCTGCGGGAGGTGGGCGTGCGGCCGCTCGCGCCGCCGGCCCCCGCGCCCGTCCCGCCCGCGCCCGTCCCGCCGCCCGCGCCGCCCCCGCCCGCGCCGGCCGCCGAGCAGCTCGAGCTGCGCCGCCGCGCCGCCGAGCAGATGCGGGCCAAGATCCGCCTGATCCCGGACGGCATCTACCACGGGCATGCGACGGTCGATTCCGACGGCGTGGTCGACCGGCCGCTCGAGATCGAGCTCGCCATCGAGAAGCGCCCGGACGACAGCCTCCGCTTCGACTTCGCCGGCACCTCGCCACCCTGCCGGGGGCCGATGAACAGCGTGCTCGCCACCACGAAGTCTTCGGTCTACCTCGCGATCAAGCACGTCTTCCCGGACGTGCCGATCAACGCCGGGACGTTCGAGCCTCTGGAGATCGTCGATCCCGACGACACGTTCCTGTGTGCGCGCTACCCGCGCCCGGTCTCGGGCTGCGCCGCCGAGGTCAGCCAGCGGATCGCGGAAGCGGTGTTCGACGCTCTGGTCCCGGCGCTGCCCGATCACCTGTTCGCGGCGCCGGCCGGCACGTCGGGCAACTTCGCGCTCGGCGGCCAGGACCCCAGGACCGGGCGCGGCTACGTGCTCTACGTCATCTCGGGCGGCGGCTATGGCGGCTCGGCGCACGGCGACGGGCTCACCAACGGCTGCTCGACCATCGGGATCTCGAAGAGCCAGCCGGTCGAGGTGCTGGAGCAGCGCTACCCGATCCTGTTCGAGCGCTACGCGCTGCACGAGGGCTCCGGCGGCGCCGGCCGGCACCGGGGCGGGTTCGGCATCCACTACCGGCTCCGCCTGCTGCGCGGCGAGGCGCGGGCGTCGATGGTGATGGACCACGGCCGGGTGGGCCCGAATGGCGCGTCTGGCGGCCGGCCCGGCGGCCTCAACCGGGTCCGGATCGAGCACGCCGACGGGCGCGTGTACGAGCCACCGCACCGGTCCAAGGACCAGGGGATCGAGCTCGTGGCCGGGGACGTGGTCGACGTCATGACTCCGGGCGGCGGCGGCTTCGGCGATCCGCACGAGCGGGACCCGCGCCTGATCGAAAGCGACCTCGAGCGCGGCTACTACACCCCGGGCGACATCCTGAGGCTGTTCGGAGATCCTGCATGAGCTTCCGCCGGCGGCTCGCCGCCACCTGCTGCGTTCTCGCCGGCGCCGTCTGGACCAGCGGGGTGCTTCACGCCCAGGGGCTCGACTGGCTGGTTCTGCTGATCGACCGCTCGCGCTCGATCGACGAGGACGAGCTCCGCCTCCAGCGGAGCGCCTACGCCCGCCTCCTGAACGATCCGGCCGTGATCTCCGCGCTCGGCGAGGCCAAGGTCGCGATCGTCGAGTTCGATTCCCGCGCCGAGATCATGGTCGACTGGGCGGCGCCGCGGGAGGCGGCCGAGCTCTACGCGCTCCAGGACCCGAAGGGCCTGCGCCGCCAGACCGCGATCGGCAACGCCCTCGCGGCCGCGTCCGACCTGCTCGAGGGCAAGCGTGGACGCCTCGTGGTCGACGTCTCGGGCGACGGCCGGGAGAACGTCGATCCGCTGCGGCTGCAGAGCATGCGCGCGGCGCTGAGCGCCCGGGCGGTCGAGATCAACGGCCTCGCCATCCTGAACGAGCAGAGCGAGGACCTCGACCGCTATTACAGCCAGAAGGTGGTCAACGGCTTCGTGCTGGCCGCCGAGAACCGGGCCGACTTCGAGGTCGCGCTGCAGCGGAAGCTGTTCTACGAGATCGCCGGCCGCGTGCCGCGGGAGGCGCTGCCCCAGAGGGTGCATCTCGCGGCAACCTCATCCGACGCGCCCGGACCCGCTCCGGAAAGATGAAGATCTGGCGCGCCCGGAGGGATTCGAACCCCCGACCCCCGGATTAGGAATCCGATGCTCTATCCTGCTGAGCTACGGGCGCGCTGCCGATCGGAGTAGCGCGGACGGGTGGCCGGACGCAACCCGGATGCGCCACCGCCGCGGCGCCCCCCGGGCGGAACCCGGATCGTCGTCCGGGAGAGGCACGCCCGCTCACGCCGGGCCGGAGCTCCTGCCGCCTTCCGCGCCGACGGTGTCCGGCTCGCCGGCATGGGGGTGCCGCCGGTCGCCGCGCGCGTTCTGCTTGCGCACGTAGGTGATGGCAGCCGCCGGGTGCGCCATCTTGACCTTGAGGGCGGCGACGAGCGCGTCCTCGGCCTCGACCGCGACCTGATCCGACCGGTTCCCGGTCCTGATGCCGACCACATAACGCAGCGTCATCGTGCAGCCTCCCCTGATCCACTTCGCCCCAGCATGCGCGCCCCCTCGCCACCTCGTCCAATCCCGGAGGCCGATGTGTGCGCCCCGCCGCTGGCGCACCCGGCGCCCGGGTCAGCCCGCCGGGTCGACCAGGACCGAGAGCAGCACGCTCTCGATCATGCTCCCGGCGTGGTCGTTGAAGTCCCCCCGCCCGGCCAGGGCGACCTCGCGGAAGAACCCGCGGGCCCGGTTGCCGCGGCGGATCGAGGACGGGGTCGGCGTGAACAGCGTCGAGACCGTGCGCCGCACGTCGCGGCCGGCGAAGTGGCGCGCCCGCTCGATCGCGAGCCGCTCCTCGCCCGGATGCGCTGCCGCGTCGCCGACCAGGATCACGGCCTGACGCGCGCCCGCCCGGTACGGCATCGCCAGCGCAGCCTGCAGCCCGAGATCGACGTCCTCCTCGATGGTCCGGCTGCCGACCGGGGAAGCCGCGAGCTCGCGCAGGAACGCCTCGATCCGGGCGAGATCGCGCTCCGCGGGGTGAAACGGCAGGACCCGGAGCGGCGCGAGCCCGGTGTCGCGGTCGCGGTACGCGACCACCGCCAGCCTGACCGAGGGCACCAGGCTCTCGAGGATCCGGACGACGCTCTCGAGGGTCGAGGCGACCTCGCGCAGCACGGGCCCCATGCTCGCGGTGGTGTCGATCACGAACACCAGATCGAGGCGGTCGATCACCGGGGTGTCGACGTCGCCGCCGCCCGGCACCTCCTCGATGCTGCGGGCGAGCATCCGTCGCTCGCGCGCCGCGTTCTCGGCCTCGATCCTGGCCGCCGCGGCTTCGAGCCGCGCGACCTCGGCTTCCAGCGCCGCGGCCTCGCCCCCGAGGAGCCGCGCGTCCCGGCGCACCGCCTCGACCTCCGCGAGCGTCGCGACCTCCGCGATCCGGACCGCCTCGGTCGCCGCCTCGGCGTCCTGCACCTTCCGGTAGTACGGCATCAGCATGACCAGGAGCAGCACGAACACCCCGGTCGACATGGCGAGAACGTCGAGCGCCGAGAGCGTGAAGATCGCGAGCTCGCGCCGGCGCCGCTTCACGCCCCCGCCTCGTCCTCGGCCAGGGCCTCGACCTCGAGGTCGACGGCGCCGAGGCTGAGCGTCTGCCCCGCGGCCAGCACCCGCGGCGCGAACGGCGCGAGCGGGCGGTCGTCGATCAGGGTGCCGTTGAGCGAGCTCAGGTCCTCGACCACCAGCACCCCGCCGTCGAGCGCGAGGCGGGCATGGCGGCGCGACACCGACGGCTCGTCGAGCACCCGCTCGCTGAGCGCCGGATGGCGGCCGATGGTCAGGCCGCCCGGCCGCGCCCGGAGCTCGCTGGTCCCGAACACGAACCGCACCGGCGCGCCATCCGGGCATCGCCCGGCGAGGATCCAGCCGGTCTCGAGCGCAACCCCGGAGCGCCCCGGCCACTTCATGCCGCGGGCCTCCTGAGGACCGGGATCAGGATGCTCTCGATCATCCGCCCCTGGTGGTCGATCAGCTCGCCGCCGCCGGCCTCGGCGACGGTGGCGAAGAACGACTTCGCGCCCGGATCGCCGCCGGTCAGGATCGCCGAGACGCTGCGTGGCCGGTCGGGCCGCGTGGCCGAGCCCCCGAAGGTCCTGGCGAGGTCGACCGCGCGCTGCCAGCCCCGGGCATGCGCAGGCGCATCCCCGATCACCAAAATCCGGCCCGCGGCGTCGGCCCGCCACGCCATGCCGGCCGCGACCTCGAGCGCCTGGTCGACCGGCTCCGGCACGTCGCCGCCGCCCTTGGCCTGGATGGCGCGCACGAACCGGACCAGCTCCCGCATCCCGGCCTCGTCCATGGCGGTCAGCGGAAACGCCCGCGTGACGTACGGCTCGCCCTCGTCCTTGTAGGCGACGAAGCCCATCCGGAGCGTCGGCGCGAGCCGGTGCAGGATGCGGATGATGCCGAGCAGGCTGGCGCGCAGGTCGGCGAGCTCGCCGCCCATGCTGCCGGTCGCGTCGAGCACCACGACCAGATCGAGATCGTCGATGGTGAGCGTCGCCTCGCGGGGGTCCGGCGTGCCCTGCCGCTCCACGACCGCCTGCCGGGCGGCCTCGGCCTGGCCCTCGGCTTCGGCCAGCACGGTCGCGGCCGCTTCCGCCTGCGCGAGCTTGACCCGGGCATCGGCGAGGCTCGCCTCGGCCGCCGCCTTCCGCGCCGCCGCCGCCTCCGCCTCCCGCTCCGCCAGGGTCCGGGCGGCGCCAGCCGCGGCAAAGGCAGCAGTGGCCCCGGCCTCGTCGGCCTCGACCGAAGGCGAACGGAGGTAGTAGGGAAACATCAGGACGGCGACCAGGACGAACACGCCGAGCGCGGAGGCGAACAGGTCGAGCGCGGAGATGCTGAGCACCTCGAGGCCGGGTCGCGGGGCGCGCAGCACGGGCTCACTCCACGTAGAGGCGGTTGATCAGGTTGTCGAGGCAGTACGCCCCGGCGCGGTTCAGCGCCCGCTCCTCGTAGGCCTGGACGACGTGCTGGATCAGCACCAGGACCGCGGACATGACCAGCGCGAGCAGCGTGGTGTCGAAGGCGACGGCGAGGCGCTTGGTCAGCTCGGCGAGCAGGTTCGGGTCCTGGAGGTCGACCGCGCCGGCGAAGGCGAGGGCGAGGGAGATCCCGACCACCGTGCCGATGAAGCCGAGGGTCGGGATCGCCCACACCACGTAGCGCACCATGCTGTAGCGGAGGTCGATCTCGTGCAGCGCGAGCTCCAGGCTGGACGTCAGCACCGCGTTGGCCTGATCGACCGAGCGGTTGGTCTGAAACTGGGTGACGACCCGCTGGATCAGCCTCGGCAGAAACCGCCCGGCGCCGGGGCCGTCGCGCTGCGTGGCGTCCCGGGCGCGGGCGTAGATCAGACGGAGCTCCGCCGCCTGGAGGATCGTGGTCTCGTCCTCCGGCAGGTAGCCCTGGTCGAGCTCGGCCCGCTCCGCCGCCGCATCCCGGGCGCGGACGATGAGCTCGCCGATCCCGAGCGCGAACACCAGCCACATCAGGTTCTGGACCGTGAGCGGGTAGGTCGAGCGCCCGCGGTCGGTGAGCACCACCCCCCAGGCCTCCGGCAGCAGCGCGTCGAACAGCTGGATCAGCAGGACCGCCGCGGTCAGGCAGAGGAGGAGGATGACCGGGTGGGCGAGCAGGCGCCGGACCGGCGGGCGGACCGCCCCGGGGGCCTCGATCCTGCGCGCGACCTGCATCAGAAGCGCCGCCGGACGATCTCGCCGGTCGCCGGGTCGCGCTCGATCCGGCCGCGCCCGCCGACGTTCCGGACGCCCCCGCCGCTCCCCGCCGGCACCGCGTCGCCGGGTGCCCTGGACAGGGCGCCGACGAGGTCACCGGCGCGGCAGACGTGCTCGCCGAGGCGGAGCCGCATCTCCGGCCGGACGAAGGCCTGACGGACCCGTCGCCAGGCGCCGCTCGCGTCGTCCTGAATCCAGGTCCCGCCCGGGCTGCCGCAGTCCGTGACGTGGAGGCGGCCGCGGCTGGTGACCACGATCTCGGCGTGGCGGGGTGCCACCGACGGCTCGGCGAGGGTCACGTCGGCGTGCGGGCTCCGGCCGACGACCAGGGTCCGCTCAGGCGCCTCCATCGGCTTCCTCCCCGGCGGTGCGCGCGTCGTGGACGCCGCCCGACGCGTTGGCGCGCAGCTGGTTGGCCCCGAGATCCGCCTCGGCGCCGGGCGCGATCGCGATCCCGAAGCCCCGGCTGCCCTCGACGAGGTTCTCCTGCAGGGCCACGTCGGCCCCCTCCAGGACCAGGATGCCGTGCTCGCCGCTGGCATCGATCCGGTTGCCGGACAGGCGGCTCGCGGCCCCTTCCGCCAGCACGATCCCGGACAGCCGGCTGCCGCTCACGCGGTTGGACTCGATGCTGCCCGCGCCCTCGTCGTAGACGAAGATTCCCGCTTCGCCGGCGGCGGCGATCTCGTTGTCGGCCACCACCGGCGCCGCCCCGGACCCGATCTCGATGCCGTTGGTCAGCGCGCCCTCGATCCGGTTGCGCTCGAACCGGCCCCCCGCCCCCTCGGCGAACACCACGGGGCCGCTCCGCTCGATCCGGCTCTCGACGATCTCGGGCGCGGCGCCGCTCCGGACGGTGATCGCGGGTCCGCTCACCGCGGCGATCGTGGTCGAGGCGACCACCGGCTGCGCGCCCTCCCGGACGACCAGGCCGCCGCCCGCGATCTCGCTGTCCTGGATCGTCGGCATGGCGCCGGCACGGACCTCGAGCGCTGGGCCGGAGGCGGCGCTGATCCGGCTCGCCTCGACCCGGAGGTCGCCGCCGCTGATCGCGAGGCAGGCCAGCCCGGCGGTCTCGCCCCCCTGGAAGGCGAGGCCGCGGACCGAGCCGCCGGACGCCGTGGTGAGCAGGCACGGCCCCGCTTCGGGCGCGATCAGCGGCATCTCGCCTTCGCCGGCCGCCGCGAGGTGGAAGGCGCCGTCGAGCACGAGACTCTCGTGGTAGGTCCCGGGCCGGATCAGGATCCGCGCGCCCTCGCCCGCCCGGTCCAGCGCCTCGCCGATCGTGACGGCGTCGCCCTCGCCGGACGGGTCGACCAGCCAGCTGGTCTTGAAGTGGCGGTCGTAGAGCGGCCGGAGCCCGACCGCCGCGGCGGCGACCCCCGCCACGAGGACCACGAGGCTGCCGACCAGCAGCCATGGCCATCGGCGGCGCCGCACCGGGCCGGGCTCCGGTGCCGCAGGCCCGGTGCCGGCGGCCGGCCGCGGACGGGCGCGCCGCTCGATCCGCACCGTCGGCGGCCCCTCGTCCTCGTCGGGTTCCGGCGAAGGATCGTCCCCGCTCTCGAGCATGATCAGGAAATCCCGGATGTGCTGCGGCCGCTCGCCGGCGCCGAGCGACATGGCGGCGGGGATCGCCCGCGAAAGCGGATCCGTCGGATCGAGACCCAGCGGCGGCACGGGCACGCCGTCGAGCCGCCGGAGCGCCGGCGGCGGCGCGCTGCCGCTGATCGCCCGGAGCCCGATCGCGCCGAGCGCATAGATGTCGGTCCAGGGGCCCTCCGCGGGGGCGTCCAGGTACTGCTCCGGGGCGGCATAGCCTTCGGTGAGCGAAGACGACGCCGCCGGGAGAGGCGCGTCATGGAGGGGAGCCGCCGCGCCGAGGTCGATCAGCACCGGCTCGCCGCTCGGGCGGATCAGGACGTTCGCGGGCTTGAGGTCGCGGTGCAGGAAGCCGCGCGCGTGGATCTGGCCGACCGCCTCGGCGAGGTCGCGCAGCAGCCGTAGCACGTCCGAGGCCGCCATCGCTCCCGCCTGCAGGCGCGCTTCCAGGCTCTCCCCGGCGATGTAGTCGAGCACCAGCCAACATTGCCCCGCCCGCTCGATCCGGTCTCGCAGGCGGACGATCCTCGGGTCGTCGAGCGCTTCCAGCACCTCGGCCTCACGACGCAAGGCTTCCGGGTCGGGGCCGCTCTTGAGCGCGACCAAGTGGCCGAGGGCGGCGTCGTCCGCGATCAGGACCGGGCGGTCGGTGCGACGACGGAGCCGGCCGCGCAGCCGGTAGCGGTCGGGCAGGTCGGGCCGCGCGCCGGCAGCCTGCGCGGCGGGAGGGTCGAGGGTGCTCTGGATCGCCAAGGTCGCCTCGCTCAGAGCGCGCTGCGCGACGGCAGCGTGAACGGCACGAACCGCGGGCCCGGCGCCGGCGCCTCGCCGGCCTCGGCCGCCAGCCGCTTCGCCTTGCGCAGGAGCGGCGCCTCTTCCACGGGCGGTGCTTCGGCTTCGGGCGCAGACGGCGCGCCGGCGGCGGCTGCCGCGCCGGGCGTGGCGGCGGACGGCCGGGGCGCCGCCTGCCGTTCCGGCGCCGGAGCGTCCGGCGCGGGCGCCGGGCGCACCGCCGCGGCGCGCTTCTTCGGCGCATCCATCTCGGTCACGACCTCGTCCAGGATGTCCCACTCGGCGCGGCCGGCGCGGCACGCCGTGCCGCGGATGACGAAGCCGGACTCGCCGGGCCGCAGCACGGTCCGGAGATAGTCCCGGCAGGGCCGCTGATCGCGGAAGAAGGTGCGCTCGACCCGCATCATCCCGCTGTGCCCGGTCCCGGGGTTCGACCAGCGGATCTCGATGCCGCTCTTCTCGGTCTCGAGGGTCTGGTCGATCAGCGGGCGGATGTGGGCCAGATCGCCGCTCGGATCCGCCGGCGCCGCGCCCGCCGCGCCGGCACCGAGCAGCAGGGCCGCGCCGAGCGCGAGACCCGGCGCCGGCCGTGAAGTGCTCGAAGGAGCCATCGATCTTCCCATGACCATTCCGCCCGCAGGAACTGTCATCAGGCCGCTGAACCCGGCCTGAATGGGATCGTTCCGCGCTCCTGCCGGTCAGCCTCGCAGCACCCGTCCCGCATTCTATATTTGAGCGTAGACGCCCGACGGGGCAACGACACGAGGGAGAGGAGGATGCGCCGAACGGCCATGCTCGCCCTGCTCGGCCTGGTGCTGTCCGCCTGCACCACGTCGAGCAGCAGCACCTACACCGCGCAGGACATCGGCGTGCCGATGGAGACCAGCTCCGCGACGGTCCTCGCCTCGCGGGTGGTCGAGGTCAAGGGCGACCCGAGCGCGGTCGGCCCGATCGCGGGCGGCGCCGCCGGCGCGACCGTCGCCGGCGTGTCCATTGGAAGCGGCAGCGGATCGACCATCGCGGCCGTGCTCGGCGGCCTGTTCGGGGCCGGCGCCGGCTACCTCGCCGAGCAGCGGCTGCAGAGCGGCGAGGGCATCGAATACGTCCTTGAGACCGCCGACGGGCGGACCATCACGCTGGTCCAGAACCGCGAGCCCGAGGAGCAGCCACTGCCCGACGGCACGCCGGTCCTGGTCCAGGTCGGCAGCCGCTACAGCCGGATCCTGCCCCATCCGGCGGCGGACGCCGACGCGCCGGCAGAATGGCTCAACCCCGACGCGCCCGACCCCACCTCCGCCCCGGCGACCGGGGCGCCGGACCAGCCGGCGGTGCGCAGCGACCTCGCCCCGCCCCGCCAGTAGCAGGCCGTCGATCGCGAGCCCGGCGATCAGCGCTCCCGGATTCGAGCGCCCCGGGCGAAGGTGAGGCGCGCGCCGATCCGTCGGTGGGCGAGGTAGGAGAGCAGGGCGTAGAGGAAGATCGCGACGCCCACCATCTCGAGCACCTCCTCGAGGTGCGAGAGCAGCGCCCAGACGATGTCCTTGCTGCCTTCCCAGTCGGTCGGATCGGGCGCGTGCAGCGGATAGCGGTAGTGCCAGGCCAGCATCTCGATGCCGATCGCCCCGCCGAGGTAGAGCGCGCCTGCGAGCAGGAACAGCGACTGCGTCCGGCGCGGCAGCGCCAGCAGGAAGCGGAGGTAGATCAGGCCGAAGATCACGACCACGATCCCGG
>DASUSF010000373.1:0-7792 GCA_036375275.1 Geminicoccaceae bacterium
GATGGAGGTCATGGCGTCAAACGTTCGAGATGCATGCGAGCTTGCTATGGCACATGCGGATGATGAAGAAAACTGGAGAGATACTCTAATCTCTTCCACGCATTGGATCGAAAACGTTGATGATCAGGCTGGGCTTGTGCCGATTGAGCATAGTGCGGCCGCTATACGGGCCGGAGGAGCTATTTTACTTGCGCAAAAGCTTCGACATGCTCTCGCATCGTTGGTCGTGGCCTATGAAGCGGTCGTTAGGACGGGAACCCACAATGATCAAGCTCTCATGCAGTCGAAGGAGCTCTTGCGGTCGATACCGGACGTGATAGGTGATGATTGAAGTTCGCGAAGCGGATGCAGGCGACACCCGCGCGCAGGTACTGGCAAAGTTCCCAATGCGCTGATGCTCGGGAACTCGGCCGTATACCGTCCACCGACGTTCGCTCAATCCTTAGCTAGCTCGGGAGCGTCTAACCCG
Source organism: Geminicoccaceae bacterium (assembly GCA_036375275.1). GTDB lineage: Bacteria > Pseudomonadota > Alphaproteobacteria > Geminicoccales > Geminicoccaceae > DASUSF01. The sequence goes on from DASUSF010000373.1 coordinate 470, forward strand.
CCAGCCTTCGCGCCAGCATGAGGCAGGCGTCGAGAACGGCGGATGGCCGCTCGACCGGGATCAGGTGGCCGACGTCCGGCAGATCGATCCGCTCGGCCCTCGGCATCCGCCGGGCGAGCTCGCGCACGTCGGCGGCATCGTAGAACACATGGTCCTCGAGGCCGGAGAGCACGATCACCGGCACGTCGACCCGCTCGTAGGGCACGTCCCAGTCGGCGCTGTTGCCGGAAGCGAGGAGGAGGGCGGTGCCGCTCGCCGGATCCAGCCCCTCGTAGCGCTCGGCGGTGAGGAAGCCCTGGCGCTGGCCGGCGAGCCAGGCCGGCCCGGCGAGCAGCGGGGTGAACAGGTCGCGGAGCAGCTCGCCGCCGCCCACCATCGCCGCGCGGTGGACGGCGCTGTTGACCCATTCGAGCCGCGGGCCGGCCTTCCGGAGCGTGTTGATGAGCAGCAGCCCCTCGGCCGGCGCGCCGCCGAGGTGGGCCTGGAGGGCGAACAGGCCGCCGATCGAGAGGCCGACGTGGGCGGGTCGCGCCGGCGCTTCGGCCCGGACCATCTCGACGGCGTCGACGACGATCGCGTCGGCGTCGACGCTCGCCCCCTCGCGCAGCGGGCTGCCCTTCTGGCCGCGGAAGTTGAACAGCAGCGTGCCGTGGCCGGCGTCCCGGAGCGGCGCCGCAATCGGCGCCTCCCACTGCGCGGTGTCCCCGGTCAGCGCGTTGAAGAAGACGAAGGTCAGGCCGTCCGGCGCCGCAGGCCGGCGATGCTCGACGTGCAGCCCGTGGCTGCCATGCCGTGCCGTCATTCGCGTCCCTCCCCGACCCGGCCCCTGCGCCGCGCGGCGGCAGGATCGGTCAGGGCGCCGCCTCGCGCAAGCCGCCGTCTCGCGCGCCCGCGCGGCAAGGCGCGTCTCGCGCGCCTGCCCGGGATGACGTAGACTGCGGGCCATGCGCTTCTGGCTCGTCCGAGACCGGCCCCGGCCGGCCCTCCGCCGCCTCCGCCCGGCGCTGGTCGCCGGCGGCTGCATGGCCGTGGCCGGAGCCGCCCTGGGGCAGGAGATCGTCCAGGGCCGCCTGACCATGGAGATCGAGCCGCAGCCGCTCGCGGACGTGCTCGAGACGATCGCCCGCGAAGCCGGGATCGGGCTCGAGATCGAGGGCGAGCTCGGCGACGCCGAGTCCCAGACGTTCGATTCGGTGCCGCTCGACGCCGCGATCCGTCAGCTGGTCGGGACCCACTCGCTGGTCATGATCCATGCGCCCGGGGCGGAGCGCCAGCTGAGCGAGGTCCGGGTCTATGCGGTCGAGGAGGATCCCGAGGCGCGTCGTCAGGCGAGCGCGCAGCAGGCGCGCCGGACGCAGCGGGTCGAGCGCGGCGGGCGCGAGAGCGCGGTCGCCGGCGACCGGACCGACCGGGCGGCCCGGGTGCAGGAGGTGCGCGAGCTGGCGCGGAGCGGCGATCCGGCCGCGGTGCGCGACCTGAGCGCGATCCTGGCCAGCGACGACGACCCGGCGATCCGGCGCCTCGCCGTCGGGGCGCTCGCCGGGATCGGCGACCTCAGCGCCACCGAGCCGCTCGCCAGCGCGCTCGGCGACGAGGACCGGGCGGTGCGCGTCCAGGTGGTCCGGGCGCTGCACAACCTGCTGGGCGACGACGTGGCGCCCTATCTGACGCGGGTGGTCACCTCGGACGAGGAGCCGGCGGTCCGGATGATGGCGGTGCAGATGGCGGCCGATCTGCCGGGCGGTCCTGCCCTCGAGGTGCTCCAGCAGGCGCTGAACGATCCCGACGAGGAGATCCGGGAGATGGCGGAGGCCGCGCTGGATCGTTGAGAGGGGCCTTCCCGGCGCGAGTTTTCGGGTTAAGTTCTACCAGACCGCGAACATCGGCTTTATGCACGGCCGGCGGCTTCGTATATATCGGGCAGAGCATCACGGGCGACATGGACGGACGGGTCATGGCGGAGCTTGCGACACCCCTCAGGCGGGACGCCAACGATCGGCAGCGCGCGATCGACACCGCGATCGGCCAGATCGAACGGGCCTTCGGCAAGGGCTCGCTGATGAAGCTCGGCCAGCGCAGCCAGGCGGTCGAGATCGAATCCATCTCGACCGGCTCGCTGGGGCTCGACCTCGCGCTTGGGATCGGCGGCCTGCCGCGCGGCCGGATCGCCGAGATCTACGGGCCGGAATCCTCGGGCAAGACCACGCTCACCCTGCACTGCATCGCCGAAGCCCAGAAGGCCGGGGGAACCTGCGCGTTCATCGACGCCGAGCACGCCCTCGATCCAGGGTACGCGCGGAAGCTCGGGGTGGACATCGACGAGCTCCTGATCAGCCAGCCCGACACCGGCGAGCAGGCGCTCGAGATCGCGGACACGCTGGTGAAGTCGAACGCGATCGACGTGATCGTGATCGACAGCGTCGCCGCCCTGGTGCCGCGCGCCGAGCTCGAGGGCGAGATGGGCGACAGCCACGTCGGCCTCCAGGCGCGGCTGATGAGCCAGGCGCTCAGAAAGCTCACCTCCAGCATCAACCGCTCCAACGGCCTCGTGCTCTTCACCAACCAGATCCGCTCCAAGATCGGGGTCATGTTCGGCAGCCCCGAGACCACCACGGGCGGCAACGCGCTCAAGTTCTACGCCTCGGTGCGCCTCGACGTGCGCCGGATCGGAGCGATCAAGGACCGGGACGAGGTGACCGGCAACCAGACCCGGGTCAAGGTGGTCAAGAACAAGGTCGCGCCGCCGTTCCGGGTGGTCGAGTTCGACATCATGTACGGCGAGGGGATCTCGAAGACCGGGGAGCTCCTCGACCTCGGCGTGCGCGCCGGGATCGTCGAGAAGTCGGGATCCTGGTTCTCCTATGACAGCCAGCGGATCGGCCAGGGCCGGGAGAACGCCAAGACGTTCCTCAAGGAGAACCCCGAGGTCGCCCAGGCGATCGAGCGGGCGATCCGCGCCCAGGCCGGCCTCGGCATCGAGGTCGAAGGCGGCGGCGGGATCGACCTGATCGACGAGGGCGAGGTCCTGGCCGCGAGCTGAGCCCCTCAGGTCGCTACCCGCGCTTCGCGCTGCTCGAGCGGGCCTGCTACCTTGGGCGCGCGCGAGCGTCCCGGGCCGCGACGATGCGACCCGCGGCCGGTCTGGCGCTGGAGGAGGCGTCCAGATCATGGCCGCGATCACCATGCAGGCGGTGCGCAAGGCCTTCGGGGCGGTCGAGGTGATCAAGGGGATCGACCTCGCGATCGACGACCGCGAGTTCGTGGTGTTCGTCGGCCCGTCCGGCTGCGGCAAGTCGACCCTGCTCCGCCTGGTCGCGGGGCTCGAGGACATCACCCGCGGCCGGCTGCTGTTCGACGGCGAGGAGGTCAACGAGCTGGCGCCGGCCGAGCGCGGCATCGCCATGGTGTTCCAGTCCTACGCGCTCTACCCGCACATGAGCGTCTACGAGAACATGGCCTTCGGGCTCAGGATCGCGAAGCACGGGCGCGCCGCGATCGAGGCGCGGGTCCGGAGAGCGGCGGGGATCCTGCAGATCGAGCACCTGCTCGAGCGGAAGCCGCGGCAGCTCTCGGGCGGCCAGCGGCAGCGGGTCGCGATCGGCCGGGCGATCGTTCGCGATCCGCGCGTCTTCCTGTTCGACGAGCCGCTGTCCAACCTCGACGCGGCGCTCCGGGTCCAGATGCGGATCGAGATCGCCAGGCTGCACGGTGAGCTCGATGCCACCATGATCTACGTGACCCACGATCAGATCGAGGCGATGACGCTGGCGGACCGGATCGTGGTCCTCAACGCCGGTGCGGTCGAGCAGTTCGGCACCCCGCTCGACCTCTATCACCACCCCGCCAACCTGTTCGTCGCCGGGTTCATCGGCTCGCCCCGGATGAATTTCCTCGAGGGTGAAGTGGTGAGCGCCGCCGAAGGGCGCGCGACCGTCCGGGCCGAGGGCGGCGCCGAGGTCGTGGCGCCGGTCCTGCAGGACGGCCTTCGACCGGGCCAGAAGGTGACCCTCGGGCTCAGGCCCGAGCATCTCCGGGCGGGCGGCGACGGCGACGCCATTCTCCGTGGCGAGGTGATCGCAGTCGAGCACCTCGGTGGCGAGACCTACATCTATCTCGACCGCGGCGGCCCTTCGCGTCGTGGGGAGCTGCCGCTGGTGGTGAAGGCCGAAGGCAGTGCGCGTGTGCGGGAAAAGGAGGTCGTCCCGGTCGGCGTGCCCGCGGCTGCCTGCTATCTATTCGACGATGCAGGCACGGCCCTGCCCCGGCGACCGTTCGCCTGATCCTGGCGCGGGCGAAGGGCGCCGGTCGTGCCGGCGCCCTTCCTGTACCTGGGCGACCCGGGAGCGCGCCGGGCCGGAAGTGCGGTGCAACCGCCTACTGCGCCTGCTGCTGCACCTCCTCGCCGGCCTCCTCCATCGCCTCGCCGGTCTCCTGCGCGGCCCCTTCGACCGCCTGCTCGCCTTCCTGGGCCGCTTCCTCGGCGGCCTGACCGGCCTGGTCGGCCGCCTGCTCGAACTCCACGCCCAGCTCCTGCCCGGCGGTCTGCAGGGAGTCCATGATCTCCTGCACGTCCTCGCGCAGCACGGCGATCGCTTCCCGCATCTGGTCGGCCGGCGCGTCCGGCTCCCTCTCCAGCGCGCCCAGGCGGTCGTAGGTGCGCTGTGCCGCGACCTGCATCTCGCTCATCTCGGTCTGCACCGTCTCGGGCACCTCACCCGCGCCGCCCTCCAGCTCCGCGATCTGGGTGGTCAGCTCCTCGTTCTGGGTCGTCGCCTGCTGAAGCTCGGCCTGGGCCTGTTCGAGCTGGGTGTTGAGATCCGCGATCTCGGCCTCGTAATCCCGGCTGTCGCAGGCCGCAAGGCCAAGGAGCGCAGCCGCACCAACGGCAAGCAGGGGCGTCCGCCGCATCACAAGTCCTCCTGGATGGTTGTTCGGCCGGCCCATCCGGACCGGCCGCGGGTTAGGATCCTGTCAGAACAAACGGAGCACGGAGACCGCAGTTCCCCGCCATTGCCGGCCGGTCGCCGTTGCGCGCCCCCGCGCGGGGGCTTTCTACGATTTCCGCCACGACGCGCGCGGCCGGTAGCCGTGAGCTGCGGCACGCCGGGCCTGACGGGAGCGCCGGAAGCGATTTGTCCTTCAGGCCCGTCGCGCCCCCATGCGACGGCCCTCCGCCCCACCACCTCTGGCGCGATGGCACGAGGCATGACCTGGCTCCGTCTCCTCCTGGCCCTGCTCGGACTTGGATCAGGCCCGATCCACGCGGACGAGCCCCCGACCGCCCGCTTCAGCGCGGAGCGCTGCGCTGCGCTGATCCGGCTGTTCGACCGGATCGTGGTCAATCGCTTCGACCACCGGCTGCTCGGAATCGAAGCCTTCGAGCTCCGCGCGGCCGAACGACTTCGCTCCGATGCCGAAGGCAGGTGCGGCGCGGGCCAGATCTGGCTCGGCGTCCACGCCATCGAGGACGCGCTGATCCAGATCAACGTCGTGCCGGACCTTCCCGGGCCCGGCCGCGGGCCCTGATACCGCCTGCTCGACGCCGCAGTCGCGCCCCGCATCGCGAAGCAGGGACGTCCGCGCCGCCCGCGGGTCCGGCTCACGCCCGGCCTGCGCTCGAAGGGTCTGCTCGGGCCGCGAGGCAGAGATCTCTGAGCATGCAGCTGCCGCATTTCGGCCGGCGTGCCGTGCATACCCGCTTGGCATGGCGGATCAGGAGGATGTGGCCGTCCATCCGTGCATCGGCGGGCAGCCGTGGCTCCAGCGAGGTCGCGGTCCGTTCTTCCGTCCGGCCGCGGGCCAGGCCGAGCCGGTTCGCGAGCCGGTGGACGTGGGTGTCGACGGCGACCACCGGCTCGCCGAAGGTGAAGCGAAGCACGATGTCCGCGCATTTCCGGCCGACGCCGGGAAGGCTCATGAGGCCGGCGCGGTCGCGGGGCACGACGCCCCCGAACCGGTCGAGCAGGGTCCGGCACATCGCCCGGAGGTTCCTGGCCTTCATGTTGTAGAGCCCGGCGGGACGGATCCGCGCCTTGAGCTCGTCCTCGGGGAGGGCCAGGAGCGCCTCGGGCGTGGTGGCGGCCTCGAACAGCGCCGTCGCCGCCCGATCGGTGTTCCGGTCCAGGCTCTGCGCCGAGAGAATGCAGGCGGCCAAGGCGCGGAAGGGGTCCGTGGTGATCTTGGCGCCCCGCGCCGGCATCGGCGGGCCGGCGGCCCCGAGGCGGCGGAAGACTTCCCGCACCTCGGGTTCGCTCAGCACCCCTGGTTCTCGCGCCACCACGTGATGCAGGCGCGGGCCAGCGCCTCGGTGGCGTCCACCGCGGGTACTGCGGGGGCGTCCGCCGCCGCGGCCAGCGCCACCGGCAGCTCGGTGCAGGCGAGCAGGACCGCCTGCGCGCCGTTCCCGGCCAGGGTCTCGACCGCCTCCAGGAGCAGGGGGGCCGCGGCGTCCGCGCGGCCCCGCTTGACCAGCGCGATCGCCGGCAGGACGAGGCGCCCGGTCGGTTCCGGGGCCAGCTCGAGCGGCGGCCAGCCGCCTGTCTCGAGCCGGTCCTGGTAGAGGCCGGCCTTGAGGGTGGCGCGCGTCGCGAGCAGCCCGACCGGACCGGGCGGAAGGGCGCGCCTTCGCATCTCGGCGAGCGAGGCCTCGACGATGTGCAGGAAGGGCAGGCCGCTCGCGGCGATCAGCTCGCCGGCCCACGCGTGGGCGGTGTGGCAGGGCATGGCGATCGCACGCGCACCGCCCGCTTCCAGCCTCCTCAGACCCGCGAGCAGCGCCGCCACGGGCGAAGCGCCCCGGCCGTCGAGGATCGGCCCCACCCGGTCCGGCACGCGGGGGTCGGAGACGATCAGGAGCGGCACGTGGTCCTGGTCCCGCTCCGCCGGCACCAGCCGGATCATCTTGCTCATGAAGTCCAGGGTCGCGGCCGGACCCATGCCGCCGAGGACGCCGATCATCGCCGAGATTGCTCCGTCTGCCCCGGCTGAGAAGCTAGACCAGCATCCGCTTGTAGGCGATCGTCTCCTGGCGACTGTCGTCCGGGCCGATCTGCTCTCCTGCATTGGCATAGAGCGATTTTCGTCCGTCCGCGCGGCGTGTTCGCACCACCGCAGTGGCTCTCATCTCGCTGTCGTTGCCATGGGGCTCGTTCATCCGAGCCCTGGGGTTGAAGGTGTGGTTGTGCCCGGGAGCGGGTGGCCTCGGATGAACGTCCACAAGAATGCGCGCATGACCCGCCACGGAAGACTCCTTCGGGTGACGCGGGTGGGCAGGGAGGGAAGCGGGGCGCCGGGACGACGCCTCCCGGGCCGCCGGCGTGTTCG
>DASUSF010000374.1:0-14924 GCA_036375275.1 Geminicoccaceae bacterium
CGGATCGCCTGCCTCTGCGCGGCGCACGCCTCCAGCGCCTCGGGGTCCGGCGGCGGCCGGCCGAAGCGGGCGAAGAAGCGGAAGAAGCGGAGGATCCGGAGATGGTCCTCGGCGATCCGGCGTGCCGCCTCGCCGACGAACCGGACCCGGCCGGCCGCGAGGTCGGCCCGGCCGCCGAAGTAGTCGAACAGGCGGCCGGTCCGGTCGCAGCTCATGGCGTTGATCGTGAAGTCCCGCCGCGCCGCGTCCGCCTCGAAGCTGTCGGTGAACGCGACCTCGGCATGGCGGCCGTCGGTCCGGACGTCGCGCCGGAGCGTCGTGATCTCGAACCGGTACGGGTGGATGATCGCGGTGATCGTGCCGTGCGCGTAGCCGGTCGGCACCGCCCGGATGCGGGCCCGGGCGAGGAGGTCCTGGACCCGCTCCGGCGGCTCCGGCGTCGCGAGATCGAGGTCGGTCTGCTCGTCCGCCTCGCCGAGCAGCCCGTCGCGGACGCAGCCGCCGACGAAGCGCGCCGGGCGGCCCTCCGCCTCGAGCGCATCCAGGACCCGCCGGCTCGCGTCGAGCCCGAGCCACCGCTGACCGGCCAGCGCTCGCTCCGTGCCGGTGGTCACCGCTCGATCCCGGGCCTCACCGTGCGGCCGGGCACGACGTCGCCGTCCTCGAGGTGCGGCGGCACGTAGACCTCCTCGGGCGGGGCGCCCGAGAGCAGGCTCCAGCCGATCAGGCTCAGCGCGAGCAGGACCACGCCGGCGCCGAGCAGGACCAGCCAGGGCGTGTCCTCCAGCCAGTCGACGCTCCGGCCGCGGGTCGCCCAGACCACGGTCAGGTAGATCACCAGGGGCAGGAGCAGCGGCAGGAGGTAGTTGAGCAGGAACCGCACGGGCGCGCCTCAGCTGCGGAGCAGGGCGGAGAGGTTGACCAGGATGCCGGCGGTCGCCCCCCAGATGAAGCGGTTCTGGTAGGGCAGGACGAAATAGCTCCGGGTGTGCGGCCCGCGCCGGTAGGTCTGGCGGCGGTGGTTGGCCGGGTCGACGATGAAGCGGAGCGGCACCTCGAAGGCGTCCGCGACCTCGAACGAGTCGAGCCGGAGATCGATCGGCGGCGTGATCCAGCCGACCATCGGGTGGATCCGGAAGCCGGTGATGGTGTCGTAGGGCTCGAGCTCTCCCAGCACCTCCACCCGACCGGCCTCCAGCCCGATCTCCTCCTCCGCCTCGCGCAGCGCGGTCGCGATCAGGCTCGGGTCGCCCGCCTCGCACCGTCCGCCGGGGAAGCTGATCTGGCCGGCATGATCGCGCAGGTGATCGGTCCGCTGGGTCAGCAGCACCGCCGGCTCGGGCGAGCGGTCCACGATCCCGACCAGCACCGCCGCCGGCACCGGCTCGGGCCGCGCCGGCTGGACGTGCACGCCGTCGTCGCCGGGGAGCCCCGCGGGCCGCAGCTCGGGCGGCGGGTCGAGGCGCCGGCGCAGCTCCTCGCGGGTCAGGGTCAGGGGAGGCTCCGCTGCCATCGCCACCCTGATCAGGTCGAGGCGGCGTCCAGCGGGAAGAACCGCCCCCGGCTCCAGACGCCGAAGCGCGGCCGGCCGTCCACCGCCGCCTCCCCGCCGAGCTCGACCAGCTCGTAGTAGACCGCACGCAGCAGGCGCGCCTCGAGCCCGTCCCGGACCAGCACGTAGGGGACCAGCTCGGCATCGCCGACGTCCGGGTGCGCGGGCGGGCGGACCCGGAGCGGGTGCGCCTCCCCGACCTCGACCCACTGGTCGAGGTTGGTCCGCAGGCGGAGCTGCCGGGCGTCGCCGGCGCCCGAGGCCTCGAGCTCGACCGCGACGAATGGCGCGTCCTCGACCAGGATCTCGACCCGCTCGACCGGCGTCACCAGCCAGAACCGGTCGCCTTCGCGCCGGAGCACGGAGGCGAACAGCCTGACCAGCGGCAGCCGGCGAATCGCGGTGCCCTCGTAGGTCCAGGTGCCGTCGGCCTTGATGCCGAGCCCCTCGCTCACCGGCAGGCCCGGCCCGCCCGCCGCCGGCTCGTCGCCGGAAGCCGCGCCCGGGTCTTGATCCGAAGCGGTGTCCGTCCCCATTATCATCCGGTCGCTCTCATCGGCCATCCGGCCACCCTCTCCGCCAGCCGCGGGTTCAGCTGCATGATCGACACCGAAGACACCGAGATCCTCGACGAGGTGGATCGGACCATCGAGCGTTTCGCCCGCGTGCGCGAGGAGATCGGTCGGGCGATCTTCGGCCAGGAAAGCGTCATCGAGGAGTCCCTTATCACGCTGCTCGCCGGCGGTCATGTGCTCCTGGTCGGCGTGCCCGGCCTCGCCAAGACCCGCCTGGTCGAGACCCTCGGCGTGGTGCTCGGGCTGAGCCAGAAGCGGGTGCAGTTCACCCCCGACCTGATGCCGGCCGACATCCTCGGCTCCGAGGTCCTCGAGGAGGGCGAGAGCGGGCGGCGGAGCTTCCGGTTCATCCCGGGGCCGGTGTTCTGCCAGCTGCTGATGGCCGACGAGGTCAACCGGGCGAGCCCGCGCACCCAGGCCGCGCTGCTCCAGGCCATGCAGGAGCAGCGGGTGACGGTCGCCGGGCACGATCACGTCCTGCCCCGGCCGTTCCACGTGCTCGCGACCCAGAACCCGATCGAGCAGGAGGGCACCTATCCGCTGCCCGAGGCCCAGCTCGACCGCTTCCTGCTCCAGGTCGACGTCGACTACCCCGACGAAGCGTCCGAGCGCCGGATGATGATCGAGACCACCGGTGCGACCATGGACGCGGTCGACACGGTGATGGGCCCGGAGGAGCTGATGGCGGCGCAGCACCTGGTCCGCCGCCTCCCGGTCGGCGAGCGGGTGGTCGAGGCCATCCTGGCGCTGGTCCGGGCCGGCCGGCCCGCGAGCACCCGGCTCGAGAACCTGGCCGAGCTGGTCGCCTGGGGACCGGGGCCGCGCGCCAGCCAGGCGCTGATGCTCGCCGTCCGGGTCCGCGCCCTGCTGCAGGGCCGGCTCGCGCCGTCGGTCGAGGACGTGGTCGCGCTGGCGCCGCCGGTTCTCCGGCACCGCATGGCGCTGACCTTCACGGCGCGCGCCGAAGGCATCACCCTGAACGAGGTCATCGGGCGTCTGTGCGCGACCATCTCCTGAGCCATCCCGAGCGTGCCCTCTCCCGCCTCCGGCAGGATGCCGAGAGCCTCGCCGACCGGCTGCCGCCGCTCCTGGTCGCCGCGGACCGGGTGGCGATGACGGTCGCGCAGGGCGTGCACGGCCGGCGCCGGGTCGGGATTGGCGAGACCTTCTGGCAGTTCCGGCCGTACCAGTCGGGCGACCCGACGCACCGGATCGACTGGCGCCAGTCGGCGCGCAGCTCCCAGGTCTTCCTGCGCGAGGAGGAGTGGGAGGCGGCGGAGAGCGTCTGGCTGTGGTGCGACGCCTCGGACTCGATGCACTACAGCTCGCGGGCGGAGCTGCCGAGCAAGCTCGAGCGCACCGTCCTGCTGGCGCTCGCGCTGGCGGCGCTGCTCACCCGGGCCGGTGAGCGGGTCGGCCTGCTCGGCAGCCAGCGCCGGGCCGCGGGCGGGCGTTCCGGCCTGGAGCGCCTGGTCGAGAACCTGCGCACCAGCCTCCGGGCGAGCGACAGCCTGCCGCCGCCCGAATCGCTGCCGCGACATGCCCGTCTGGTGCTGATCAGCGACTTCTTCACCCCGCCGGAGGCGCTGCGCGAGCGCCTGCGCACGTTCCTCGCGATGGGCGTGCGCGGGCACCTGCTGCAGGTGCTCGATCCGGCCGAGCCGGCCCTGCCGTTCGCCGGCCGGGTGCGCTTCGAGGGGGTCGAGCAGGAAGGGGCGGCGCTGATCGGCAAGGTCGAGGACGTCCGGGGACGCTATCAGAACCGGCTCGAGGCGCATCGTCTGGCGCTGCACGATCTCGCCCGGCAGCTCGGGTGGACGTTCGCGAGCCACGTCGCTGACCGCCCGGTCGAGCCGGCGGTGCTCGCCCTCTACACCGCGCTCGGCATCCGGATGAGGCGCTGATGCTCGGGCTCGGCTGGCTCGGCTTCACCCAGCCCTGGCTGCTCGCGGCGCTGCTCGGGCTGCCCGCGCTGTGGTGGCTGCTCCGGATCATCCCGCCGGCGCCGCAGCGCATCCGGTTTCCCGCGATCCGCTTCCTGTTCGGGCTCGAGCCCGAGGAGGAGACCTCGGCGCGCACGCCGCTCTGGCTGCTGATCCTGCGGCTCGCGCTCGCGGCGCTGCTGATCCTGGCGCTCGCCGGGCCGGTGCTCAACCCCGAGCCCGAGCTCGACGGCGACGGACCGATGGTGGTGGTGGTCGACGACGGCTGGGCGGCGGCCGCGGCCTGGGACGAGCGGCTCCGCACCCTGGAGCGGTTCGCCGAGCGGGCGACCCGCACCAACCGCGAGGTGGTGCTGGTGCACACCGCGCCGCAGCCGGGTCAGTCACCGGTGCAGCGGATGAGCGCCACCGACGCCGCGAGCCTCGTGCCCTCCCTCCGGCCGAAGCCCTGGCCGGTCGACCGGGCGGCGGCGCTGGCCGCGCTCCGGGCCGAGACCGTCACCGACGCCGAGGTGGTCTGGCTGAGCGACGGCGTGGCCGACAGCGGCGAGGCGCGGCGCGATGCGCGGAGCTTCGCGAACGCGCTCGGCGAGATCGGCGAGGTGGTGGTGTACGTCGAGCCCGCCGACCAGCGCTCGCCCCTGCTGCGCGCGCCCGAGCTCGACGAGGAAGGCCTCCGGGTCGCGCTCGACCGGCCGGCCGCCGGCCCCGCCGAGGCCAGGGCCGTGCGCGCCATCGGGCCGGACGGCGAGACCCTGGCGCGGCGCGCGGTGGCGTTCGAGGACGGCGCCCGGCGGGCCGAGGCGCCGATCGACCTGCCGACCGACGTGCTCAACCGGATCGCCCGGATCGAGGTCGATCCGCCGGTCGGGGTCGCCGGGGTGGTCCTGCTCGACGAGCGCTGGCGGCGCCGCGTGGTCGGCATGATCGGCCCGGCGGCGGCGCAGGAGCCGCAGCCCCTGCTCGCCGACCTGTACTACGTCGAGCGCGCGCTCGGGCCCCACGCCGAGCTCCGCCGGGGCGCCATCGGCGCGCTGCTCGAGCAGCGCCTCTCGGCGCTGGTCCTGCCGGACAGCGCGGTGGTCTCGCCGCGGGACCGCGAGCGGCTGGGCGCGTGGATCGAGGACGGCGGGGTGCTGATCCGCTTCGCCGGGCCGCGGCTCGCGAGCAACGAGATGCCCGGCGACCGGCTGGTCGCGGTCGAGCTCCGCCGTGGCGACCGGAACCTCGACGGCGCGCTCACCTGGGCGGAGCCGCTGCCGCTGACCTCGTTCAATCCGGATGGGCCGCTGCACGATCTCAGGGTGGTCGAAGGCGACGTGGTGGTGCGCCGGCAGGTGCTGGCCCAGCCGGGGCCGGAGCTCGCCGCCCGGAGCTGGGCCCGGCTCGCCGACGGCACGCCCCTGGTGACCGGCGCGCGGCGCGGGGAGGGCTGGCTGGTCCTGGTCCACACCACCTCGAACACCTCGTGGTCGTCGCTGCCGCTCTCCGGGGTGTTCGTCGACATGCTGCAGCGGATCGTCGGCCTCGGCGCCGGCGCCGCCGGCGCGGCCCGCGGGCCGCTCGCGCCGCTCAAGGTCCTGGACGCCGACGGCCGCCTCACCGAGCCGCCGGCGGCGGTCGAGCCGGTCGATGCGGCGCGGTTCGCCGAGACGCGGGTCAGCGCCATCCACCCGGCGGGGTTGTACGGGCCGGTCGGCGCGAGCGAGGAGGTCGCCGGCGACGCCCTGAACCTGTCCTCCGCGGTGCTCGACCTGCAGGCGCTGGAGACCGTCGACTTCGGCGCGGAAACCCGACCCTTCGCCGAAGGCTCGGAGATCGACCTGATGCCATGGCTGCTGCTGGCGGCGCTCCTCCTGGCGCTCGCCGACACCGTGATCGGCCTCGCGATGCGCGGCCTGCTGCCGCGCCTGGGTCCGTCGGCGGCTGCCGCATCCGCGCTCGCGCTCCTGGCGCTGCCGGGCGACGGCGCGGCGCAGGTCGACGACAGCATCGTCGCCGCCACCTCGGAGACCCGGCTCGCCTACGTCCTGACCGGCCTGCCCGGCGTCGACGAGGTGAGCCACCAGGGGCTCCAGGGGCTGAGCCTCGTGCTCAACCGGCGGACCGCGGTCGAGGCCGGCGAGCCGCGTGCGGTCGACGTCGCGGCCGACGAGCTGGCGCTGTTCCCGCTGCTCTACTGGCCGGTGCCGGTCGACCATCCGGACCTCTCGCCGGAGGCGCGGGAGCGGGTCGCGACCTACCTCCAGAACGGCGGCATGATCCTGTTCGACACCGGCGACGCCGGCAACCTGATCCCGGGCCAGGGCGGGCCGGGGCCGGGCGAGCTCCGGCTGCGCGAGCTCCTCGACGGGGTCAGCCTGCCGCCGCTCGAGCCGGTCCCGGAGGACCATACCCTGACCCGCTCGTTCTATCTCCTGCAGGAGTTCCCCGGCCGCTGGACCGGGCGCACCGTGTGGGTCGACCGGGTCGAGCCCGAGGTCAACGACGGCGTGTCCTCGATCGTGATCGGCAGCCACGACTGGTCGGCGGCGTGGGCGATCGACGAGTTCGGCATGGCCGCCTTCCCGGTGATGCCCGGCGGCGAGCGCCAGCGCGAGATGGCGCGGCGCTTCGGGGTCAACCTCGTGATGTACGCGCTGACCGGCAACTACAAGACCGACCAGGTGCACATCCCGGCGCTGCTGGAGCGCCTCGGCCAATGATCGACGGCACCACGATCCACTTCGCGCCGCTGATCCCGTGGTGGCTGCTCTTGATCACCGCCCTCGCCGTCGCCCTGGTCGGCGGCCTCGCGCTGGCCCGGCGGGCGCGCGGCGCGCCGCTCCGGATCGTCATGCTGGCGCTCGGGCTCCTGGTGCTCGCGAACCCGCTGATCGTGCGCGAGGAGCGGGAGATGCTGGACGACATCGCGCTCCTGGTGGTCGACCGCTCGCCGTCGCAGAAGATCGCGGGCCGGCCGGGGCAGACCGACGCGGCGCTGGCCCATCTGCGCGCCGAGCTCGATGCCCTCGGCGGGGTCGAGACGGTCGAGACCGTGGTCGAGGGCGACGGACGGGGCGGCACGCGGCTGTTCCGGGCGATCGGCGACATGCTCGCCGAGGTCGACCGCTCGCGGGTCGGCGGGCTGATCGTGCTGTCGGACGGCCAGGTCCACGATGCGCCGGAGACGCTCGAGCAGCTCGGGTTCGATGCGCCGCTCCATCTGGCGCTCACCGGGCGGCCGGACGAGCACGACCGGCGGCTCCTGGTGGATCAGGTGCCGGACTACGCCATCGTCGACGACGAGCAGAGCATCACGCTCCGGGTCGAGGAGCAGCCGGCGGCCGCCGCCACCGGCCCGGTCGGGGTGACGCTTCGCCAGGACGGCGAGGTGATCGAGCGCCTGAGCCTGCGCCCCGGCCAGACCCGGACGGTGCCGTTCACCGTCGGGCGCGCCGGCCGGAGCGTGCTCGAGGTGGTCGCCGAGGAGGCGCCGGGCGAGCTCACCGTCCAGAACAACCGGCAGGTGTTCTTCGTCAACGGCGTGCGCGACCGGCTCCGCGTCCTGCTGGTGTCGGGCCAGCCGTACCCGGGGCTCCGGGTGTGGCGGAACCTGCTCAAGGCGGACCCGGCGGTCGATCTGGTCCACTTCACCATCCTCCGCCCGCCGGAGAAGCAGGACGGGACGCCGATCCGCGAGCTGGCGCTGATCGCGTTCCCGTCGCGCGAGCTGTTCGAGGTCAAGCTCGGCGAGTTCGACCTCGTGATCTTCGACCGCTACTCCAGGCGCGGCCTGCTGCCGCTCGCCTACCTCGACAACGTCGCCCGCTACGTCGAGGAGGGCGGCGCGATGCTCGAGGTCGCGGGGCCCGAGTTCGCCCACCCGCTCAGCCTCTACCGGACGCCGCTCTCGCGGGTCCTGCCGGCCCGGCCATCCGGCGTGGTCTACGAGCGCGGCTTCGTGCCGGCGCTGACCGAGATCGGCCACCGCCACCCGGTGACCTCGGGCCTGCTGCCGCCGGACGCCGGCGAGGACGACCTGGAGGGCGCCTGGGGCCGCTGGTTCCGGCAGATCGACGTCGAGGTCGCGGACTCGCAGGTCCTGATGAGCGGGGTCAACGAGCAGCCGCTGCTGGTGCTGGAGCGGATCGGCGAGGGGCGGGTCGCGCAGCTGCTCTCGGATCACGCCTGGCTGTGGGCGCGCGGCTTCGAGGAGGGCGGGCCGCAGGGCCTGATGCTGCGCCGGCTGGTGCACTGGCTGATGCAGGAGCCGGAGCTCGAGGAGGAGGCGCTGAGCGCCGCGCCGGCCGGCGACCGGCTGGTGATCGAGCGCCGCTCGCTCAGCCCGGAGCCGGGCACGGTGGACCTCGTGGCGCCGGACGGCGGGCGGACCCGGATCGAGCTCGAATCGGTCGGCGACGGCCGGGCCCGGGCCACGGTGGAGGCAACCGACGCCGGTCTCTACGAGATCCGGGACGGCGAGCACACGACCTTCGCCGCGGTCCGCCCGGTCGGCGCCGAGGAGCTCGCCGACATGCGGGCGACCGAGGAGCCGCTGGCACCGCTGGTCGAGGCGAGCGGCGGCGCGGTGCGCTGGCTGGAGGACGACCCGACCCCCGACCTCCGCCGCGTCGCCGCCGATCGCGCCGCCGCCGGGCGCGGCTGGCTGGGGGTGCAGCGGAACGAGCGCTACGTGGTGCTCGGCGCCGATCAGATGTCCCTGTTCCCGGCGCTGCTCGCGCTCATCCTCCTGCTCGGGACGCTGGGCGCCGCCTGGTACCGCGAAGGCCGCTGATCCGGAGGGGGGCAGGAGGGGGGCAGAGGGGAGCCCTGGGCGGACCTCCCCGACCGATCTATAAGCGAAGGCGGGATGGCCGCGACAGTCCGCCTGCCTTCGTCCTACCGCTCGCTGTCGGCGCGCCTGCTCGTGCTGACGATCGGCTTCGTGCTGCTCGGCGAGATCCTGATCTACGTGCCCTCGATCTCGCGCTTTCGGAAGGTCTACCTCGAGGAGCGGATCGCGGCGGCGCACCTCGCCACGCTGTCGCTCGAGGCGGCCGCCGGCAACGGCATCAGCGCCGCGCTCGAGGCCGAGCTGCTCGACCAGGCGGGCGTCCTCTCGGTGACGCTCCGGGCGCCCGCGGCCGAGCTGATGCTCGGCCGCCTGCCCCCGGTCGACGCGGTGTTCGATCTGCGCGAGGCGGTTCCGAGCGGCCTGATCCTCGATGCCTTCGCGACGCTCCAGGCGGGCGGCCGGCGGACCATCCGGGTGCTCGGGGCGTCGCCGCACGAGCCGGCGGTGCTGGTCGACATCAGCCTCGGCGAGCGCGCGCTCTGGACCGCCATGGTCGACTACTCCTGGCGCATCCTGAACCTCTCGATCGTGCTCTCGCTGATGGTCGCGTTCCTGGTCTACCTGTCGCTCCAGGGGCTGATCGTCCGGCCGCTCCGGCGGATCACCGAGAGCGTGATGGCGTTCCGCCGCCGCCCGGAGGACCCGTCGAGCGACGTGTTCGAGTCCGGCCGGAGCGACGAGATCGGGCTGGTCGAGGCGGAGCTCGGGCGGATGCAGCACGGGCTGCGCGCGTCCCTGTTCCAGAAGACCAGGCTCGCCGCGCTCGGCTCCGCGGTGACCAAGATCAACCACGACCTGCGCAACATGCTGGCGAGCGCGGTCATCCTCTCCGACCGCCTCGAGCAGAGCCAGGATCCGGAGGTCCGGAACGTCACCCCCCGCATCCTCGACGCGATCGACCGGGCGGCGCGGCTGTGCAGCGAGACCCTGAACTTCTCGCGCGCCCAGCCGGTGCTGCCGCACAAGGAGCGGTTCGCCCTGCATGCGCTGGTCCAGGAGCTCGAGCGCGCGGTCGCCGACACCGAAAGGGGCCCGGTTCATTTCCGGAACGACGTCCGCCCCGAGCTCATGGTTCTGGCCGACCGCGATCAGCTCTTCCGGGTCCTCCTGAACCTGGTCCGGAACTCGATCCAGGCGCTGCCGGCGGAGGGTGGGGTGGTCGCGATCACGGCCTGGGAGGGTCCGGGCGAGGCGACCATCGAGATCGCCGACACCGGCACCGGCATTCCGCCGACCGCGCGCGAGCACCTCTTCGAGCCCTTCTCGAGCTCGACCCGGGCCGAAGGCACCGGGCTCGGCCTCGCGATTGCCCGCGAGATCATGGGCGCCCACGGCGGCGACATCCACCTCGTGCAGAGCCGGGACGACGGGACCGTGTTCCGCCTCACCCTGCCGCGGCGCTAACCGCTGGCAGAGGGGGTTCCGTCACATCGGGATCCGCTCCAGGCCGACCTCGGCCGCCGGCGGATGAAGCGGCGCGGCCGGCGTTTCCCGAGGAGACGACGACGGTGAGGCCGATGCGGATCATCCCGGTTGCCTGGCTGGGCCTGCTCGCTGGCTGCGCCGGCCTGCTCGGAGAAGGGTGGGAGCTGGCCGGGGAGCCCGGGCTGATGACCAAGGTCCGGACGTACTACTCGCAGCACGCGCTCGAGGAGGGCGGGCAGTGCCCCTGGCCGATCATGGAGGGGGTGACCCGCGAGACGGTGCTCGAGGACGACGAGGAGCACCT
This sequence comes from Geminicoccaceae bacterium, assembly GCA_036375275.1. Classification (GTDB taxonomy): domain Bacteria; phylum Pseudomonadota; class Alphaproteobacteria; order Geminicoccales; family Geminicoccaceae; genus DASUSF01. The sequence goes on from DASUSF010000374.1 coordinate 10,637, forward strand.
CGAGGTGCTGGTGCGCTACGCGTATCGCGACTTCGTCCGCGACGCCGACGACGACTGCTCGAGGTTCCGGCCGGGGCGGTGCTGGATGATGGTCCCGTGCCGGGGCTTCGCCGAGCGGACCTTCAGGGTGGCCCGGACGGTGGACGGCCTGGAGGTGGTCGGGATGACCGGCGAGCAGCGGCGCCGCGCGGAGAGCGACGCCCGATGACATCCGCCGGGTCGACCACCGCGGGGTCCTCCTGCTGATCTGCGAAGCTGCTCCGGACCCGGGCTCGGAGCGTCCTCATCCGGACGGCGACCGCCCGGAGGGGATCGCGTCCGCTCGGATGCTTCTCGGGCTCAGCCCTCGCGGAACGCGGTGTCCTTGAGCCGGAAGATCCGGTCGGTGAGGTAGCTGAGGATGGTCCGCTCGCCGACCAGCAGGTCGACGTCGACGGCCATCCCGGGGACGACCTCGTAGCCGGCCTCGCCGCCGCCGACCCGGTTGCTCGCGGTCACCACCTCGACCTCGTAGCTGAGCGCGCCGTCGATCGGGTCGGCGCTGGCGTCGGCGGCGATCCGCTCGATCCGCCCCTCGAGGGTGCCGAAGCGGAGGAAGTCGTAGGCCTGGACCTTGACCCGGGCCGGATCGCCCGGGCGGACGTTGCCGATGTCGCGGTTCGCGACGCGCGCCTCGATCACCAGGCTGCCGCCGGTCGGGACGAGCTTCATCAGCGGCTGGTTCGAGCCGACCGACTGGCCGGCGCCGGAGACCGCGATGTCCTGGACGATGCCGTCGACCGGGGCGCGCACGACGAGGTTGCGCTCCAGCGCCTGCTCGCGCTTGAGCGCCTCGCCGACCCGCTTCCGCTCGGCGTTGACGTCGGCGAGCTGGGCGAGGATGGTCGAGCGCCATTCCTGCTCCGTGCCGTCGCGCCGGGATTCCGCCTCCGCCAGGGCCGCGCGCGCGCTCGCGAGCCGCTCCCCGGCCTTGGCCAGCTCGCCCGCGGCATCGCTCAGCTGGCGGTCCAGCTCGACCATGCGCAGCCGTGGGAACAGGCCGCGGTCGGCGAGCTCGCGGACCGCCTCGACCTGCTCCTCGAGCAGCGCGTGGCTGTTCTTGAGGCGCGCGATCTCGGCGACCAGGGTGCCGACCTCGCCGGCGCGGCGCTCGATGGTCCGCTCCAGGATCTCGCTCCGGCTCGCCTGCATCTCGAGGCGCTCCTCGAGCAGCGCGGTCTGCTCGACGACCAGGTCCGGGCGGGCCTCGGCGAGGTCGGCATCGAAGCTGATCGCGCCGCCGAACGCCTCCGCCCGGAGCCGGGCCGCTTCGGCGGCGAGGGTCTCGTGACGCCCGAGCAGGCCTTCGATCTCGGCATGCACCATCTCGGGATCGAACGCGACCAGCGGCGCGCCGGCGACGACCCGCTGGCCGTCCTCGACGTGCACCGCCGCGATCCGGCCGCCGTTCGGGTGGTTGATCACCTTGACCCGGCCCGCCGGCGCGACCCGCCCGGGCGCCCGGATCACCTGCTCGACCTCGGCGATCGCCGACCAGGTGAGGAGACCCGCGAACAGGCCCGTGACCGCGAGGATCAGCAGCCCCGCGAGCGGCGAGTGGCTGCGCTCCATGAGGCCGTCGGCGTCCGGCATGAACTCGGTGAGGGACGTGCTGCCGTGCAGGCGGAGCATCGCGTCAGACCGGCTGCAGGTGAGGCTGGAACGGGCTCGCCGGCGGGCGGGCCTGGCGGAGCTGCGCCGCGATCTCGCCGGCGCGGCCCTCGCGCTCGATCCGGCCGTCGTTCAGGTAGAGGACCCGGTCCGCGATCGAGAGCGCGGCGAGGCGGTGGGTGACCAGGATCAGGGTGCGGCCGCGGGACGCGCGTCGCAGGCTCATGAGCAGGCTTTCCTCGGTCGGCGCGTCGAGCGCGCTGGTCGCCTCGTCGAGGATCAGGACGCGCGGGTTGCGGATCAGCGCGCGGGCGATCGTGATCAGCTGCCGCTGCCCGGCCGAGAGCCCGCCGCCGCGCTCGGCGAGGACGGTCTCGTAGGCCTGCGGCAGGCGCTGGATGAACTCGTGCGCGCCGACGAACTTGGCCGCCGCGACCACGCGCTCGAAGGAGCGGTCCTCGGCGCCGAAGCCGATGTTCTCCGCGATCGTGCCGGCGAACAGCTGGACCTCCTGGGGGACCGAGCCGATCTGCTGGCGGAGCATGGTCGGCGAGAGCAGGCGGACGTCGAGGTCGTCGATCAGCACCCGCCCGCTGACCGGCCGGTCGAGGCCGAGGATCAGCTTGGCGAGCGTGCTCTTGCCGGACCCGGGCGGGCCGATCACCGCGAGCGTCTGCCCGGGCGCGATCTCGAGGTCGACGTTGTGGAGGGCCGGCGGCCCGTCGGCGCTGTAGCGGTAGGTCACGTCCTCGAACCGGATCCGGCCCTGGATCCGGGCGAGCGGCATCGGCGCGTGCCGCATCTCGACCGGCTCGCTCATCAGCTGGTCGAGCCGCTCGAAGGCGTCGCGCACCATCTGCACCTGCTGCCAGGCGCCGACCACCTGGCGCATCGGCGCGAGCGCCCGGGCGGCGAGGATGGTCGCCGCGATCAGCGCGCCGATCGACATGTCGCCTGCGACGATCGCGCGCGCGCCGACGTAGACGATGGTCAGCGCGACCAGGTGCTGCAGCGCCTGGCCGGAGTTGGCGAGCAGCGCCGCGACGTGGCTCGCCCTGAAGCCGGTCCAGGCGCTCTCGGCGAGCCGGCGCTTGTAGCGCTGCTCCATCTCCGCTTCCAGGCCGAGCGCCTTGACCGTGAACGCCTGGGTGACCGTCTCGCCGAGGCTCGACGCCTTGGCCGCGGCGGCGCGGAACCCGGCCTCGACCAGCTCCTGCCGCTGCCGCCGGCCGATCAGGGAGAGCAGCCAGAAGGCCGGCATGGCGGCGAAGGTGATCCACCCGAGGCGGCTGTCGAGATAGAACAGGACCAGGAGGAACAGCCCGACGAACGCCAGGTCCACCAGGAGCAGCGGCATCTGGCCGGTGAAGAACTGGCGGAGGTTGTCGAGCTGGCGGGCGCGCTCCAGGATCTGGCCGGTCGGCACGTTCTCGAACGCGCGGAGCGGCAGGTGGATCAGATGGTGGATCACCTCGCTGCCGAGCGCCGCGTCGAGCCGGCCGCCGGTGTAGCTCGCGATGTAGCCCCGGAGCGAGCGCAGCAGCCACTCGAACGCGAACAGGGTGAGCATGCCGAGCGCCAGGACGTCGAGCGTCTGCAGCGCGCCGTGGTTGATCACCTTGTTGTAGACGGTCATCAGGAAGAGCGGCGTCGCGAGCGCGAGCAGGTTGATCACGACGGAGGCGACCATCAGCTCGCCGAGCACCGGGCGCAACCGACGCATGATGTCGTCGCGCCAGCGCCGCGCTTCCGGCCGCGCGGCATGCTTGCGCATCAGGACCGCGCGGCCGGCCATCGCGAGCACGGTCTCCTGGTCCACCGCGGAGGTCGTGCCGCTCAGCGGATCGACCACGATCAGATGATCGGCCCTGCGCGCCTTCACCAGCCACGCCTCGCCGGGCCAGCGGCCGAGCAGCAGGCACGGCGTCGGCAGCGCCTTCAGGAGCCGCGGCTTGAGCGCCAGTTCCCGCGTCTTGAAGCCGAGGCGCTCCGCGGCCAGCAGCAGCGTGCCCACCCCGAAGCGGCCGCCGGAGGGGGCCGCGGCCTCGATCTCGGCATGCGAGAACGACCGCCCGAGCGTCTGGCTGAGGAGCGTGAAGGCGCCGAGGAGCCGCCCGTCGGGCGGCGGATCCCCGACCCCGTGGAGGTTTTGCTCGAGCTCGGCCCGCCGGCGGGCGGCCAGGGCATCGGCTTTACGGGCAAGCGCTCGCATGATCTGCAGCAACGCCTCAAGGTGTCTGAAATCAACTATTACCTTCTACTAGTTAGCCTTAGCAACAACTTTAAGGCGATAAGTGATCCGCACGTGGCCAGCGCTGCGGCGCAGTGCGTCAAGATCAAGCACTTAGTCGAGAACGTAGACCAGGAACTTGAGGTAGGAGCTCTCGGGCAGCGCCGGATGCACCGGATGGTCCGGGCCGGCCCCGGCGTCGCGGATCAGGCGCCCGCTGCGGCTGGCGTCGCGCAGCCCGCGGCGGACCTCGTCGGCGAAGGCGTCGCGGCCGACGTTGTGCGAGCAGGAGGCGATCGCGAGCACCCCCTCCTCGCCGACCGCGCCCGCCGCCTGGCGGGCGAGCTTCCGGTAGCCCCGGAGCCCGGGCTTGAGGTCGCGCTTGCTGCGGACGAAGGACGGCGGGTC
>DASUSF010000375.1:0-7826 GCA_036375275.1 Geminicoccaceae bacterium
GGAAGAAAGTAGCGGGAGAGGCGCATGCGGCTCGGGAGGTGGCGGTTGAAAGCGGGCGCACTCTAGGAGGATCGGTCTGCCGAGGCAATTCCGCGCCGGCGCCTCAGCGTGGGCGAGGTGGAAGCTCGAGCTCGAGCTCGACATCGGGCGGCCCGGCCGGCGGCCGGACCGGGATCACGATCCGCCCAGGACCGACCCGCCGGCCCGAAGCCGGCGCCGGCAGATCCGCCGGGCTGACCGTGCGCCCGCGACTGTCCAGCCCCGCCCGGTAGGCTCGATCCGCGTGGGCGGCGGCGCTGCCCGCAGGCGTCCGCGCCGGCATCGGCTCCGCGCCGACGCCAGGCGCCGGCGCTCCGAGCAGCAGCGCCAGGGCCCCGGCAACCAGCGGTGGATAGCCCGCGAAAAAGCGCATGGCGCCAGAGCCTTAGCCCGAAAAAGAAAGAGGCCGCGTCACGGATGACGCGGCCAAGGTAGGGAGGAAACGCCTCAAGTCGGGTGTCACAGGGGAAACATCCCATGAACACCCCCCGAATATGGGACAACGAATCCACTTTGGCAAGAGAAAATTAGGTGCGATTAAGTAAACGAGACGTTAATTTCACATCCGCATTAGCAAAAATTTTGTATCAAATTTGCGCGGTATATCGCGACATCGACGCGTGTTCTCACACTGTCAAGGCGTTAGAGGCACCGCCGGAGGGCTGGAGGCAGGTTGTAGAGGCGAGCTTATCCACAATGCTCTGGGGACAGAGCGATCTGCAGCTTGCGCCCGTTACTGCGCCTGCAGGTGTCCGCCCGGGACCACGCAGGACCAGAGCGGATGATCAGCATGCGCCCACTTGTTCTGCGACAGTCGTTTACCGCAACGAGCTGATGCGATTTAGCATCCTGGTTCATCGCGATCATGCATTTTCAACCACAGCGCGAGACCAAGGTCAAGCGACCGCGCGTGTCCGGCGATCGCTGTCAGGCTGGCCGGAGCCGGATCCAGCCGCTGTCGATGACGGTCACCGCCGCCGCCGTCAGGAGGATCGCGATCCCGGTCGTGATCAGCAGCTTGATCACCATCCGCGGCCGCGCCGGGGCGCTGTCGGCATGCCCCGGCTCCACCTCCTCGGGCGGCGCCGCCCCGAACGGCAGGACCATGAACAGGACCAGCCACCAGACGATCACGAACACGACGCCGATCGACAGCCAGTTCATGGCGCTCAGGCCTGCTCGAGCTCGATCAGCGTGCCGGTGAAGTCCTTGGGGTGCAGGAACAGGACCGGCTTGCCGTGAGCGCCGATCTTCGCGCGGCCGTCGCCCAGCACCCGGGCGCCCGCCGCCTCGAGCCTCGCCCGGGCGGCCTCGATGTCCTCGACCTCGAAGCAGAGGTGGTGGATGCCGCCGGCGGGATTCCGCTCCAGAAAGGCCGCGATCGGCGAGGCGCCGCCGAGCGGGTGCAGGAGCTCGACCTTGGTGTTCGCCAGCTCGACGAAGACCGTGGTCACCCCGTGCTCCGGCTGCGGCGTCGCCGCGGACACGCGCGCCCCGAGGCGGTCCCGGTACTGCGCCGTCGCCGCCTCGAGGTCGGGCACCGCGATCGCCACGTGGTTGAGCCGCCCGATCACCGCGCCGGCTCCGCTTCCCCCGCCAGCCCGGCCAGCGCTTCCCGGCCGAGCCGGGTGATCTGCACCTCGATGATCGGCCGCCGCTCGCGGGCGAGGCCGAGGCCACGCCGGAGCGCGCCGCGGACCGCGATCCGGATCTGCTCGTCGTCCAGGGCGCCGGCGTCGTCGAGCGATTCGATCGCGTCCTCGACCACCTCGACCGCGCCGGCCGTGCCGCCGTCGACCCGCTCGAGGTCGATGGTGCCGACCACCGAGAGGCGCGGCTCGGCGAGCAGCGAGCCGTAGCGGTCGAGCACCAGCCCGACCACGATCGTGCCGTGGGACGAGAGCCGGCGCCGGGTCCGGAACAGCTCGTCGCCCGCGGTCAGGATCTTGCCATTGTCGAGCACCAGGCGTCCGGTCGGCACCGTGTCGATCACCTCGGCGGGCGCCGGCGCCAGGCGGACCAGGTCGCCGTTCATCACCTCCAGCGGCTGCCGGACCCCGAGGCGGCGCGCGAACGCCAGATGCTCGTGCAGGTGGCGGGCCTCGCCGTGGACCGGAACCGCGATCTCGGGCCGGATCCAGCGGTACATCTGCTCGACCTCGTCCCGGCAGGGGTGGCCGGAGACGTGGACGAAATGGTCCTGCTCGGTGATCACCTCGATGCCGGCGCGCACCAGCCCGTTGTGCAGGTTGTAGAGGGTGCGCTCGTTGCCCGGGATGATCTTGGACGAGAAGATCACGGTGTCGCCGGGATCGAGCCTGACCGACGGGTGCTGTCCCGCCGCGATCCGCGCCATCGCCGCGCGCGGCTCGCCCTGGCAGCCGGTCGCGAGCCAGAGCACCTTCTCCGGCGCGAGACCGGCCGCGGCCCGCTCGTCGAGCAGCGGCGGGATGTCGGCGAGGTAGCCGACCTCCTTCGCCGCCTCGATCATCCGGCGCATCGAGCGGCCGACCGCGCAGGGGTGGCGGCCCGTCGCCTCGGCGACCCGGATCGCGGTCTCGAGGCGCGCGACGTTGGAGGCGAAGGTGGTGATCACCACCCGGTTCCCGAGCCGCCCGACCAGCTCCATCAGGCTATCCCGGACCTCGGCCTCCGAGCCGGAGGTGCCCGGATCCAGGATGTTGGTGCTGTCGCAGACCATGGCGAGCACCCCTTCCCGGCCGAGCGCCTCGAGCGCGTCGACGGCGCTCGTGGGGCCGAGCAGCGGCGCCGGATCGAGCTTCCAGTCGCCGGTGTGGAGCACCGTGCCGAGCGGGGTGCGCAGCGCGAGGGCATGCGCCTCGGGGATCGAGTGGGTGACGTGCAGGAGCTCGCAGTCGAAGGGCCCGACGGTGAAGCGCTGGCCCGGCTCGACCACGTGGAGCGTCGGGGCGACGCCCTCGCTCTCGGCGAGCTTCCGGCGCAGCACCGCGGCGGTGAACCGGGTGCACCAGATCGGGCAGCGGAGCTGCTGCCAGAGGTAGGGAATGGCGCCGAAGTGGTCCTCGTGGGCATGGGTCAGGACCAGCCCCGCGAGCGCGTCGCGGCGCTCGGCGATGAACGCCGGGTCGGGCAGCACGATCTCGACCCCGGGCAGCGTCTCGTCCGCGAAGCTGATGCCGAGGTCGACCATCAGCCAGCGGCCCGCGAGCCCGTAGAGGTTGAGGTTCAGGCCGATCTCGCCCGCCCCGCCGAGCGGTACGAAGACCAGCTCATGCCCGTCCGCATCCATGCCCATGACTCTCAGTTCGACGGCAACGGGTGGTCGGCGTGGAACAGCTCGACCAGCCCGGCCATGGTGAGATCCCGATCGACGTGCTCGATGACCTTGGTCCCGCTCGCGAACAGGCCGGCGAGGCCGCCGGTCGCGATCACCGTCATCGGGCTACCGTACTCCTTCCTGACGCGCTCGATCACGCCCTCGATCAACCCCACGTAGCCCCAGTACACGCCGGACTGCATGGCGCTGACGGTGGAGGTGCCGATCACCCGGTCCGGCCGCTCCACGGTCACCCGCGGCAGCTTCGCCGCCGCCTGGTGCAACGCCTCGAGGGAGAGATTGATGCCCGCGGCGATCACGCCGCCGCAGTAGCGCCCCTCGCCGTCGATCACGTCGAAGGTCGTCGCGGTGCCGAAGTCGACCACGATCAGCGGCCCGCCGTAGCGGGACTGCGCGGCGACCGCGTTGACCAGCCGGTCGGCGCCGACCTCGCGCGGGTTGTCGATCACCACCGGGATCGTGACGCCGAGGTTCTCGCCGACCACGCGGGCGTTGCAGCCGAACACCTCGCGGCACATGGACCGGAGCGGCCAGAGCGCTTCCGGAACCACCGACGAGATCACGGCATGGCCGACGCTCTTGGGATCGAGCCCCTTGTACGCGATCAGCTGGATCAGGGCCGCGGCGTACTCGTCGGCGGTGCGCTCGCGGATCGTCGACAGCCGCCACTGCCCGAGCGCCTGCCGGTCCTGGTACAGCGCGAACACGGTGTTGGTGTTGCCGACGTCGATCGCGAGCAGCAGGGGTTCGGCCATGGCTCAGTGTCCGTACACGACGTCGCCCGCGGTGACGACGCGGCGCCGGCCGCGGGCGTCCTCGAGCAGGAGAGCGCCGGACGTGGTGAGATCGACGAAGCGCCCCTCGAGCTCGCCCTCGGCGAGGCGCAGACGGAGCGGGTCGCCGAGGCCGCGCGCGCGGAGCAGCCAGTGCGCCCGCAGCCGCGCGAAGCCGCCCTCGCGCCACGCCCGGTAGCGGTCGTCGAGCCGTTCGAGGTAGCCGCCGAGCACCACCTCCGGCGGGACCGGCGGAAAGCCCGCCGCATCCAGCGAGGTCGCGGGGTAGGCCGTGCTCGCCGGCGCGCTGCGGAGATTGACCCCGGAGCCGATCACCACCCAGCCGCCGCCCGATGCGTCCGAGCCGCTCTCGAGCAGGATGCCCGCGACCTTGGCGCCGCCGATCAGGACGTCGTTCGGCCATTTCAGCCTGAGATCCACCGCGGGCGGCCCGAGCTCCGCCAAGGCCTCGGCCAGCGCGAGGCCGCTCACCAGAGAAAGGGCGGCGGTCTCGGCGAGGCTGCGCTCGGGGCGGAGGAGCACCGTGGCGTAGAGGTTGCCGCGCGGCGAGGTCCAGGTCCGCCCGTGCCGCCCGCGCCCGCGGCTCTGCGTGCGCGCCCAGACCACGGTGCCCTCGGGCGCCCCCGCGGCGGCGAGCGAGCGGGCGACGTCGTTGGTGCTCCCGACCTCGTCGAAGACGTGCAGGTGGTAGCCGGGCGGCAGGCGAGGCGGGTCGGTCACGAGGCCAGGGCGGCGGCGGCGATCTCGGCCTGGTCGAGCAACGGGCCCGGCAGCAGGCAGAAGGCGACGTTGAAGATCGCGGTGGCGCCCGTGATCAGGGCGATCTCCCGGGCGATCGGCTGGTCGAAGCTGTCCTCGGGCTCGTCGAAGTACATGAGCTTGACGATCCTGAGGTAATAGTAGGCGCCGACCACGCTCGCCAGCACCCCGATGACCGCGAGCGGGGTCAGGCCGGCCTCGATCGCCGCCATGAACACGTAGAGCTTGGCGAAGAACCCGGCGAGCGGCGGGATCCCGGCCAGCGAGAACATGAACACCGCGAGCGCGGCGGCGAGCATCGGCTGGGTCTTGGCGAGCCCGGCCAGGTCGTTCACGCCCTCGACCGGGGTGCCGTGGCGGCGGAGCGCCAGGAGGCAGCCGAAGGTCCCGACGGTCATGGCGAGGTAGATCGCCATGTAGACCAGCACCGCGTAGACGCCTCCTGCGGTTCCGGCGGCGAGGCCGACCAGGGCGTACCCGACGTGCCCGATGCTGGAGTAGGCGAGCAGGCGCTTGAAGTTGTTCTGGCCGATCGCGGCGAAGGCGCCGAGCAGCATCGAGGCGACCGCGACGAACACCATGATCTGCTGCCACTCGCCGACCCACTCGCCGAACGGCTGGTAGAAGACGCGGAGCGTGAGGCCGATCGCGGCGACCTTGGGCGCGGCGGCGAGGAACGCGGTGACCGGGGTCGGCGCGCCCTCGTACACGTCCGGCGTCCACATGTGAAACGGCACGGCGGCGAGCTTGAACGCCAGGCCCGCGGCGATGAACACGAGCCCGACGATCGCGCCGGCGCCGATCTCCACCCCCGCCTCCGGCGCGCCGCCGACCAGGAGGCCGAGGCCGTCGAAGGACAGCGTGCCGGTGAAGCCGTAGACCAGCGAGCAGCCGTAGAGCAGGAGCCCGGAGGCGAGCGCGCCGAGCACGAAGTACTTGAGCCCGGCCTCGGCCGAGCGGGTCTGATCGCGGTGGAACGCGGTCATCACGTAGAGCGCGAGGCTCTGCAGCTCGAGCGCGAGGTAGAGCGCCAGCAGGCTGTTCGCCGAGATCATCAGCAGCATGCCGAGGGTCGCGAGCAGCGCCAGGATCGAGAACTCGAAGCGGTGGATCCCGGCGTCCTCGAGGAAGCCCGGCGACATGATCAGGCAGAGGCCGGCGCCCAGCAGCACCAGCACCTTCAGGTAGACGGCGAAGCCGTCGGAGACGAAATGGCCGTCGAAGGTGACCGCGGGCGCCGCCCCGCTGAACACGACCAGAAAGAGGGCCACCACCAGCGCCATGATCGCGAGGCTGTCGACCAGGCGGGTGCCGTCCCGCTTGCCGTCGCCGAAGGCTCCGACCATGAGGAGGGCGAGCGCGGCCCCGGCCAGGAAGATCTCGGTGATGGCGGGGGCGAAATCGTACACGGGGCTCTCCACGGCGTCAGCGGGCCGCGAGGTCGGAGGGCGAGGTCGACGCGGCGACGTGGGCGAGCAGCTGGTCGACCGAGGCCGCCATCGGGTCGAGGAACAGCGCCGGGTAGATGCCCATCAGCAGGACCAGCACGACTAGCGGCGCGAACGCCGCGATCTCATGGCCGCGGAGGTCGCGGATGGTCTTGAGGTGCTCCTGGACGAGACCGCCGAAGATCACCCGCCGGTAGAGCCAGAGCATGTAGGCGGCGCCGAGCACCATGCCGGTCGCGGCGAAGGCCGCGACCCAGGCGTTGATCTGGAACACCCCGATCAGGACCAGGACCTCGCCGACGAACCCGGAGGTGCCCGGCAGCGCCACGGAAGCCAGCATGAACAGCATGAAGGTGGAGGCGTAGAGCGGCATCCGCTCGGCCAGCCCGCCGTAGCTCGCGATCTCGCGGCTGTGGATCCGGTCGTAGACCACGCCCACGCACATGAAGAGCGCGGCGCTGACCAGCCCGTGGCTCAGCATCTGCACGATCGAGCCCTGGATGCCGAGCGGGTTGAGGGTGAAGATGCCGATCGTCACGATGCCCATGTGGGCGACCGAGGAGTAGGCGATCAGCTTCTTCATGTCGTGCTGCATCAGCGCGACCAGGGAGGTGTAGACGATCGCGACGATCGAGAGCGCCCAGATCAGGGGCGTGAAGTAGATCGAGGCGTCGGGCAGCATCGGCAGCGAGAAGCGGAGGAAGCCGTAGCCGCCGAGCTTCAGGAGCACGGCGGCGAGGACCACCGAGCCCGCGGTCGGCGCCTCGACGTGGGCGTCCGGCAGCCAGGTGTGGAAGGGCCACATCGGCACCTTGACCGCGAACGAGACGAACTTCGCGAGCCACAGCCACTTCTGCAGCCCGGGGTCGAAGTCCGCCTGCATCATGGCCGGGATGTCGGTGGTGCCGGCCTCGAGGTACATGACCAGGATCGCGACCAGGAACAGCACCGAGCCGAGCAGGGTGTACAGGAAGAACTTGAACGCCGAGTAGATCCGCCGCGGCCCGCCCCAGATCCCGATGATGAGGAACATCGGGATCAGGATGCCTTCGAAGAAGAGATAGAAGAGGATCACGTCGAGCGCGGAGAACACGCCGACCATGAAGGTTTCCATGACCAGGAAGGCGACCATGTACTCCTTGACCCGGACCTTGACCGACTCCCAGCTGACGACGACGCAGATCAGCGTGGTCAGGGTGCTCAGCAGGACGAGGAAGAGCGAGATGCCATCGACGCCGACGTGGTAGTTGACGTCCAGATTGCCGAGCCACGCCGCCCGCTCGATCAGCTGGAAGCCGGGATTCGTACTGTCGAAGTTGGCCCAGATCAGGAGCGACAGCAGGAAGGTGATGCCGGCCGTCCAGAGCGCCACGCTCTTGGCGTTCTGGGCGACCACCTCCTCGTCGCCCTTGATCATCAGGATGAAGCCGGCGCCGACCAGCGGCAGGAAGATCACCAGCGAGAGCA
>DASUSF010000376.1:0-6748 GCA_036375275.1 Geminicoccaceae bacterium
GCCCCCGCGCCGGGCAAGGGGCGGAGGCGCGCCGAGGCGTGCCCCGCGCGGCTGCGCCCGAAGGGTCAGGCGGGGCGGAGCCCCCGCCCGGTTCCGAGCACCCGCGCCGTCCGCCGGCGGCGGGCGCGAGGCGTGCCCCGCGCGGCTGCGCCCGAAGGGTCAGGCGGGGCGGAGCTCCCGCCCGGGTCCCGAGCCCCCACACCGTCCGCGGCCTGCGGGCAGGGGGCGCCGAGGCGTGCCTCGCGCGGCTGCACCCGGCGGCAGGATCAGGCGGGGCGGTTGCTCTCGATCCGCTGGCGCAGCTCGGCGAGCAGGCCGTCGATCCCCTGGCGCTCGACCACGGAGGAGAACTCGGAGCGCTGGGTGACGATCATGCTGACGTTCTCGACGATCACGTCGATCGCGACCAGCTCGCCGTCGACCTCGCGCAGGCGCCAGTCGACCGAGAGCGGCGGCCGGCTGTCGCTCACGATCCGGGTGGTCACCAGGGCGTCGCGCTCGTTCAGCACCTTCGCCGAGGTGATCTCGTAGACCTGGCCCTGGTACAGGTGCAGCTTGGAGGCGAGGCTGTCGAGGGCGTAGGCGCGGAACAGGTCGAGATACTCGGCCTGCTGCTCCGGCGTGGCGCTCCGCCAGTGGCGGCCGAGGATCAGCCGGGCGACGAGGTCGAGGTCGATCGGCCCCTCGAGCAGGTCGATCAGGCGCTCGAGCTTCTGATCGCTCGTCAGGCCCGCGTCCTTCAGGATCGCCAGCACGTCGTCGCCGACGTTGCGCACCATCGCCTCGGCGTCCGCGGCGGCGGGCGCGGCCGCCCCCGGCGCGGGGGCGAGCACGACGGCGAGGCCGAGCAGCAGCGCGCCGGCAAGGCCGCGACGGGTCCAGCGGGCGAAGCTCATCGAAGTTCCTCCTCAGGGTCCTCGAGCGCCTCCGACGGGTCGTCCAGAGGCTCGATGTCATAGATGCTCTCGTCGTAGATGTCCTCGTACGCCGCCGGCATCCCGTTGCGGATCTCGCTCTCCCGGAGTTGCCGCGCGAGGGTCCGGGTCGCGGCATAGAAGTCGAGGCTGGTGCGCTTGAGCTCCTCGATGGTCTCGATGTTCTGCTCGCGGAAGTCGACCCCTTCCGCCGCCGTCCGGCCGATCGAGACGTCGCTCGGCGCGAACAGCGAGATCGGATCGAGAAAGATGTCGACCACCCGGCCCGCGGTGTCGCGCACGTTCGAGGGACCGAACAGCGGCAGCACGATATAGGGTCCGCCGCCGACGCCGTACACCGCGAGGGTCTGGCCGAAGTCCTCGAAGTGGCCCTCCGGCATGCCGGCCCAGGTGGCGACGTCGAGCACCCCGCCGAACCCGGCGATCGTGTTGAGCATGAACCGCCCGAAGGTGGTGTTCGCGCGCCCCCACTCGCCCTGGAACACGTCGTTGGCCAGCACCACCGGGGTGCGCGCGTTCTCCAGCACGTTGCCGATGCCGGTCCGGACCAGCTCCGGCACGACGCCGCGATAGATCAGCGCCGCGGGCTTGATCAGGAGGCCGTCGATCACCTCGTTGAAGGAAAAGATCGCCCGGTTCGCAGGCTCCAGCGGGTCGGGCTCGTTCTCCTGGGCATGCAGCTGCGGAGAGAGCAGGCAGAGTGCCGCCACGATAATAACTTGCGCTTTCTTCTTCGTCTCTTCTCCGAACCATGAACGGGGCCCGGACGGGCGTGGCGAGGCGATCACTTCAGAGCTTCCCTCTCGGTTCGCTGCCGGCTCCGCGCCGCGGGAGAGGCGGCAGGAACGCGGCTTCGGATCCGCATGATATGGTGGCTGCCGTCGGCTTCAACCTCTGGCGGGTGCTACCCTCGGTTATGGCACGGCCGCGTGACCGCCGGATGAACCCTCCCGGTATTCGCGTATATCAATTAACGAAAGCCTAATGTTGCCGCAACATCTGTGAAAAAGCCATTGTCAATAATGGATGAACTGGTGACGGACGCCGTCCCTCCGACTGCGCGCCGTCCGCTCGAGGAGCTGGTCGATGAGCGAACCGCGCGTCGTGTCGTTGCAGGGTCTGCTCCACCGTCTCGAAGAGGTGCTCGGCGGCGACAGCCTCCTGTACAAGCGGTTCGAGCAGGGACTGCAGCGCGAGGATGAGGAACGGCTGACCGCGGCCATGAGCAGCCTCCGGCTCTACCCGGAACCGACCCGGCGCCTGGTCGAGGACACCGTCATGGGCTGGCTCTTCGGCCAGCGCGAGCGGGCGGAGCCGGCGCGCGGGGTGGCGCCCCGGTTCTGACGCCGGGGAGGCGGGAAGGGGCTGCCGCCGGCCGGTCGGAGTCCGGGGCGGATCGCGCAGAAGAGGCGGTGGTGCCGCCTTTTCTGCATCGAGGGGGTCTCCGCCACGTTTTCCTGGTTGACGCGGCGGCGGGATATAAGGAAATGTACATATCGACCATTCCTACTGGCTGCCATGAACCTCCGCCCGAACGCACCGACCGATCGCCTGGCCGACCTCCTCGACGGTCTGCGCGCCGCCGCCGACCGCTCGCGGCTCCGGCTGCTGATCGTCTGCGCGCAGGGCGAATGGACCGTCACCGAGCTGACCCGGATCCTCGGCCAGAGCCAGCCGCGGGTGTCGCGGCACCTCAAGATCATGGCCGATGCCGGCCTCCTGGACCGGTTCCGCGAGGGCAGCTGGGTGTTCTACCGCCGGGCCGAGGGCGGGGACGGGGCGCGGCTCGCGCGCAGCCTCTGCCGCCTGACGCCGGACGACGACGCCGAGCTCGAGCTGGACCGGCAGCGCATCGCCGAGGTCCGCGCCGAGCGCGAGGCCGAGGCCGCCCGCCACTTCGCCGCCTACGCGCCGCGCTGGGACCAGATCCGCTCGCTCCATGTCGACGACGCCCGGGTCGAGCGCGCGCTGCTCGATCTGTTCGACGATGCGCCGCCGCGCAGCCTGCTCGACATCGGCACCGGCACCGGGCGCATCCTGCAGCTCCTGGCGCCGCGGATCGGCTTCGGCCTCGGCCTCGACCTGTCGCGCGAGATGCTCGCCGTCGCCCGCGCCAACCTGGACCGGGTGCAGCAGCGGAACTGCCAGGTCCGCCATGGCGACATGTACCACCTGGATCTTCCGGACGCCTCGTTCGAGGCCACGACGTTGCATCAGGTGCTGCACTACGCCGACCGGCCGGGGGCGGCGCTGCGCGAGGCGGCGCGGGTCCTGGCGCCGGGCGGCCGGCTGGTGGTGATCGACTTCGCCCCGCACGAGCTCGAGTTCCTGCGCCGCGACCTGGCGCACCGCCGGCTCGGCTTCTCCGATCAGGAGATGCGGGCCTGGTTCGAGGCGGCGGGCCTCGAGCTGGAGACGCCGCTCCGCCTGCCGGGCGACCCGCTCACGGTCGTCGTCTGGTCCGGCCGGCGCCGGTCCGGGGCGGCCGAGCAGCGCACGACCGAAGCCGGCAGCCGGAGCCGCGTCGCATGATCTGCACCACGTCCGACGACCGCGCGGCGCGGCAGCCGCCCGGGCCGCTGCCGCCGGTCCGGATCTCGTTCGAGCTGTTCCCGCCGAAGACCGAGGCGGGGCACGAGCGCCTCTGGAGCGAGCTCGACCGCCTCCGCCGCCTCGACCCGGCCTATGTCTCGGTGACCTGCGGCGCCGGCGGCAACCCGGCGGAGGGGACGGCCGACCTCGTGGACCAGCTCGGGCGGCGGCTCGGGGTCGTCGCGGCGGCGCACCTCACCTGCGCCAGCGCGCCGCGCGCCGCGGTCGACCGGATCGCCCGCGCCTATCTCGAGAGCGGCATCCGCCACATCGTCGCGCTGCGCGGCGACCCGCCGAAGGACCGGCGCGACCTCGGCGAGCACTACCCGTACGCCGTGGATCTGGTCGCGGCGATCCGCCGGCTCGGCGACTTCGAGATCAGCGTCGCGGCCTATCCCGAGACCCATCCGCAGGCACCGTCCCCCGAGCGCGACGTGGACAACCTGCGCGCCAAGCTCGAGGCCGGCGCCGGCCGGGCGATCACCCAGTACTGCTTCGAGACCGAGACCGTGCTGCGCTTCCGCGACCGGGTGCGCCGGGCCGGCGTCGTCGCGCCGATCGCGATCGGGATCCTGCCCATCTCCGACTTCACCCAGGTGCGGCGCTTCAGCGAGCGCTGCGGCGCCGGCGTGCCGCGGTGGCTGGCGGAGCGCTTCGTGGGCGTCGAGGAGGACCGTCCGGCGCAGCTCCGGATCGGCGCCGAGATCGCCGCCGAGCAGGTGACGCGGCTGATCGCGGAGGGCTTCCGCCAGTTCCACTTCTACACCCTGAACCGGGCCGAGCCGACGGTTGCCGCCTGCCGCCTGCTCGGCCACCCGCCGGCGCTCGCCAGCGCCGCCTGAGGACCGATCATGGCCGATTTTCTCGCCACGCTCCGCGAGCGCGTGCTCCTCTTCGACGGTGCCATGGGCACCCAGATCCAGGACCGCGACCTCACCGTCGAGCGCGACTTCTGGGGCAAGGAGAACTGCTCGGAGGTCCTGAACCTCAGCCGCCCGGACGTGGTCGAGGCGATCCACCGCGGCTACCTCGAGGCCGGCGCCGACGTGGTCGAGACCAACAGCTTCGGCGGCTCGCCGATCACCCTCGGCGAGTTCGAGCTCGCGGACCGCGCCTTCGAGATCAACCAGGCCGCGGGCGATCTGGCGCGCCGCGCCGCCGCGCGCTTCGCCACCCCCGGGCGGCCGCGCTTCGTGGTCGGCGCGATCGGCCCGGGCACCCGCCTGCCGTCGCTCGGCCACGTCACCTTCAAGGCGCTGGAAGAGGCCTTCGCGGTGCAGGCCGCGGGCCTGATCGCGGGCGGGGCGGACGCGATCCTGTGCGAGACCTGCCAGGACCCGCTGCAGGTCAAGGCGGCGGTGGCGGGCGCCCGGCGCGCGATGCGCGAGGCCGGGCGGCAGCTGCCGCTGATGGTCCAGGTCACGGTCGAGACCACCGGCACCATGCTGGTCGGGACCGACATCGCGGCCGCGACCACGATCGTCCAGGCGCTCGAGGTCGACGCCCTCGGCCTGAACTGCGCCACGGGGCCGCAGGAGATGGCCGAGCACGTCGCGCACCTGCGCACCGCCTGGCCGGGCGTGATCTCGGTCCTGCCCAACGCCGGCCTGCCGGAGCTGGTCGACGGCCGGACCCGCTATCCGCTCGGCCCCGACGCGCTCGCCGGCTGGCTGGAGCGCTTCGTGGTCGAGGACGGCGTGGGCGCGATCGGCGGCTGCTGCGGCACCACGCCCGAGCACATCCAGGCCCTCGACCGGATGCTCCGCCGGCTCGCCGCCGACGGCGAGCGGCCGGCGCCGGCGGCGCGGACCCTGACCTCGGAGCCGGGCCTCGCCTCGCTCTATGGCGCGGTGCCGTTCCGCCAGGAGAACGCCTACCTCTCGATCGGCGAGCGCTGCAACGCCAACGGCTCCAGGAGGTTCAGGGAGCTGCAGGCGGTGGAGGACTGGGACGGCTGCGTCGCGATGGGGCGCGAGCAGGCGGGGGAGGGCAGCCACGCCCTCGACGTCTGCACCGCCTACGTCGGCCGCGACGAGGTCCGGGACATGACCGAGGTCGTGACCCGGCTACGGGGCGCCGCCGACGCGCCGCTGGTGTTCGATTCGACCGAGCTCCCGGTGCTCGAGGCCGCGCTCGAGCTCTACGGCGGCAAGGGCGTCCTGAACTCGATCAACTTCGAGGACGGCGAGGCCGCGGCCGAGGCCCGGCTCGGCCTCGCCCGGAAGTTCGGCAGCGCCGTGATCGCGCTGACCATCGACGAGGACGGGATGGCCAAGACCGCGGCGCGCAAGATCGAGGTCGCGCACCGTCTGGTCGACTT
The DNA here is from genome assembly GCA_036375275.1 of Geminicoccaceae bacterium. Taxonomy (GTDB): domain Bacteria; phylum Pseudomonadota; class Alphaproteobacteria; order Geminicoccales; family Geminicoccaceae; genus DASUSF01. Next base: position 5,848 of record DASUSF010000376.1, read on the forward strand.
CGCCTGCGGCCGCTTCGGGCTGCCGCGGCACGACCTGATGATCGACCCGCTGACCTTCACGATCTGCACCGGCAACGAGGACGACCGCCGGCTTGGGATCGAGACCCTGGACGCGATCGAGCGCCTCGCGGCTGAGCTTCCCGAGATCCAGATCATCCTCGGCCTCTCGAACATCAGCTTCGGGCTCAACCCCGCCGCCCGCCACGTCCTCAACTCGGTGTTCCTCGACCACGCGACCCGGCGCGGGCTCACCGGCGCGATCGTCCACACCAGCAAGATCGTGCCGCTGCACACCATCCCCGAGGAGGAGGCGCGCGCCGCGGAGGACCTGATCTTCGACCGGCGGCGCGACGGCTACGACCCGCTCCAGGCGTTCATGGCGCTGTTCGCCGACCGGAAGGCGACCACCCGGAAGAAGGAGCGGCCGGCGGCGGTCGAGGAGCGCCTGAAGCTGCGGATCGTCGACGGCGACCGGCAGGGGCTGGAAGCCGACCTCGAGGAGGCGCTCGCCCGCCATCCGGCGCTCGACATCGTCAACGTCTTCCTGCTCGACGGGATGAAGGTGGTGGGCGAGCTGTTCGGCGCCGGCAAGATGCAGCTCCCCTTCGTGCTCCAGAGCGCCGAGACCATGAAGGCCGCGGTCGCCTTCCTCGAGCCGCACATGGAGAAGGTCGAGGGCCAGCAGAAGGGCACGGTCGTGCTCGCCACGGTCAAGGGCGACGTCCACGACATCGGCAAGAACCTGGTCGACATCATCCTCACCAACAACGGCTACCGGGTGGTCAACCTCGGCATCAAGCAGCCGATCTCGAACATCCTCGAGGCGGCGCGCGGCCACCGCGCGGACGCGATCGGCATGTCCGGGCTGCTCGTCAAGTCGACCGTGATCATGCGCGAGAAC
>DASUSF010000377.1:0-5991 GCA_036375275.1 Geminicoccaceae bacterium
GTCGGATCGTCTCGCCGTCGACCGTGAGCCGGAGCTGGTCGGCTAGCGCCACCGCAGCGCGGGCGAATTCGCCGCTCACCGCCTCGAAATCGATGAAGCCCGGCCCCCGGGTCGGCAGGCCCACACCCTGGAGCAGGATCAGCGGCACCCGCGCGATCAGCTCGCTCCGATCCTCCGAGACCTTGAGGAAGGCCTGCACCACGATCTGGTTGGCGAGCTCGTGCGCGCCGGCCCGGGCTGAGCCGAGGGCGGTGATGAAGGCGACCAGAGCAGCGGCGAACAGCCGGCGGGTGAGCGGGAGCGCGGTCATCCAGGCCTCGCCCTGCGGTTGAAGGCGACCGGACCCACTGTACCGGCCGAGCGGAGGCGGCGCCAGCGGGGCATTGAGGCGCTTCACGGCGGGCTCGCGCTGCCCCCTAATGTGCCGCGGGTGGATTCGGACCACGCCTCGTACCTCCTTTCGATGAGATGCGGCCGGGGCCGATTCGCCGACGTGACCTCATGCGGAGGCATCGCGTGCTCGGGGCGACGCTGGTCGAACTGGCCGGTGCGGTGGCGATCTGCGCCCTGGGGGCGCTGATCCAGAGCACCATCGGCTTCGGAATCGCCCTCGTGGCGGTGCCGTTCCTCGCCATGATCGAGCCGGATCTGCTGCCCGGGCCGTTCCTGCTCGCGTCCCTGCTCCTCGCCCTGCTCATGGTGGCGCGCGATCGGATCGCGATCCGGGGCGCGGACATCCGGACGTCGATCCAGGGCCTGGTCGCCGGCACCGCGCTCGGCGCCCCGGCCCTCCTGATCGTGCCGAAGGACGATCTGCCGGAGCTGTTCGGCGCCCTGATCCTGGTCGCCATCGGCGTCAGCGCACTCGGCGTGCGCGTCCGGATCGGCGGCGCCAGCCTGTTCGCCGCCGGAGCAATCGGCGGGGTCATGGGGACCATGGGCGGCGTGCACGGGCCGGCCATGGCGCTCCTCTACCAGGCCGAGGCGGGCGAGCGGGTGCGGGCGACCCTCGGCGCCTTCTTCATCGCCGGCTATGCCATCTCCATCGCCGGGCTCGCGCTCATCGGCCTGTTCGGCTGGCGAGAGCTCCGGCTCGGCCTCGCGCTGTGCCCGGGCATCCTGCTCGGCTGGCTGCTCGCTCCGCTCGCCATCGCGCGGCTCGACCCGGTGCTGCTCCGCCCGGTCATCCTCACGGTCTCGGCGCTCGCCGCGCTCGTCCTGCTGGTAAAGGGTTGACGCGCTCAGGGCCGCGGCTCGCCGAGGCGGTCGAGCCGGAGCCGATGGCGGCCGTCGGTCAGGCGGCCGCCGCCGCCGAGCACGGCGGCGATCGCGCCGAGCCCGGTCCCGCCGGCGATCAGGAACATGATCAGGATCTGGTACCTCACCGCCTCGGCCGGCGGGGCGCCGGCGAGAATCTGCCCGGTCATCATCCCGGGCAGCGCCACCAGCCCCGTCGCCGCCATGCTGTTGACGATCGGCATGAGCGCGGCGCGGAGCGCGTTCCGGGTCACCGGGAGCAGCGCCTCGCGACGGGTCGCGCCGAGCGCGATCTGCGCCTCGACCGCGGCCCGCTCGCGGACCAGTCCGGTGGTCAGGGCGTCGAGCCCGAGGCTGATCCCGTTCATGGTGTTGCCGAGGATCATGCCGAGCAGCGGCAGCGCGAAGCGGGGGTGGTACCAGGGCTCGGGCCGGACCTGGGTGGTCAGGGCGAAGACCGTGACCACGCCCGCGGCGAGCAGCATGCAGCTGGTGCCGAGGCCATAGGCCCAGAACCCCTTGAGCCGCCGCGCCTGGCGGAGCCGGATCTCGTTGCCGGCGAACAGCACCATGGTCAGCGCGGCGAGCGCGGTCAGCACCGGCGAGACGGTCGCGAACAACCAGGTCAGGACCACGCCGATCAGGGCGAGCTGGACGATCATCCGGAGCGTCGCGACCGCGAGCTGCCGGGCGAGCCCGAGCTGCAGCGCGAGCGAGAGAGAGCCGTTCAGGAGCACCAGCAGCCCCGCGAGCGCGAGATCGAGCAGGTCGAGCGGGATGATGGTCATGCCGGAGGCCCGAGCACCCCGGCCTCGACCCGCCGCACGCAGTCGCCGACCCGCCGGGCCTGGCCCCGGTCGTGGGTCACCCAGACGAAGGCCGTCGAGCGCTCCCGGCGCTCTTCCAGGAGCAGATCCTCGACGGCGGCGACCGCGTCAGGATCGAGGCCCGAGGTCGGCTCGTCGAGCAGCAGGACGCGGGGCCTCCGGACCAGCGCGCGGACCAGGGCGAGACGTTGCCGCTCGCCGGTCGAGAGGCGCGCGACCCGCCAGCCCCCGACCTCGGCCGCGAGACCGAGCCGCTCCGCCGCGGCGGTCGCCTCCGACCAGTCGGGATAGTGGGCGTCGACCCGCTCCGCCCACCAGCCGGCGTCGGCGGCGAGATACATCACCCGTCGCCGCCACGCGGGTCCCGACACCGCCGCGCGCTCGACCCCGTCCAGGCTGATCTGCCCCCGGTTCGGATCGAGGTCCGCGATCGCACGGAGCAGCCGGGACTTGCCGCCGCCCGACGGCCCCGTCAGCACGAGGCAGGCGCCGTCCTCGAGGTCCAGCCGATCCGCCCGGACCCCGGGGGCATCGAGGTCGCGGACGATCAGCACACGCCGCCCCTCAGAAGCGGCCGTCGCGGACCTCGTAGCGGGTCGGCTTCTCGTGGACGGGCATGTCGCGGCTGGCCCAGTCCGCGACCCAGTCGATCATCCTCGCGACCGGCACCAGCGGGTAGCCGAACAGCCGCTCGGCCCGGGCGCAGGAGTTGACCCAGGCGTCGTCCGCCTCCTCGCCCTCGAACACCGGGGTCCGGTCGAAGCGCTCGCCGAAGCGCTCGGCGAGCCAGCGGATGCTGGTGGCGTCGGGGCCGCCGACGTTGAGCGGGCTCGCTGGCGTCGTGGCGTGCAGCAGGGAGCGGAGGATCTGGGACGAGGCGTCACCCTGCCAGATGACGTTGGCGTGCCCGGTCGCAAGCGGGATCGGCGTGCCGGTCATCACCCAGCGCGCGACGTCGAACAGCACCCCGTAGCGCATGTCGATCGCGTAGTTGAGCCGGATCAGACGGCCGGGCGTGCCGTACCGTTCAGAGAAGTACTGGAAGATGCGCTCGCGGCCGACGCACGACGCGGCGTACTCCCCGCGCGGACCCGGCTCGGTGCTCTCGTCGATGTCGACGTGGCGGACCGGGCCGAAGGGATAGATGCACAGGGTCGAGAAGGCGACGATCCGGGAGTCGCGGAAGGCCCGCGCGACCAGCGCCGGGACGTGGGTGTTCATCGCCCAGGTGAACGGCTTCTCCTGCTCGGCGCCGAACTTCTTGCCGGCCATGTAGACCACGTTCGCGACCTTGGGCAGCGCCTCCACCGCGTCCGGGTCGAGGAGGTCGGCCTGGAGGGTCTCGATCCCCCAGCCCTCGAGCCGGTGCCTGAGCGCGGCGTCATTGAAGCGGGCGACCCCGATCACCCGCCGGTCCGGCGTCGCGCGCCTGGCGAGCCGGGCGAGCGTCGGCCCGACCTTGCCGCCGACGCCGAGCACGATCAGGTCGCCGTCGAGACGCGCAAGGTCGTCGATCAACGCCTGGCTGGGGCGCGAGAGGAGCTCCTCGAGCGCCGTCTCGTCCTCGATCCGCTTCGGCAGCTCCTCGAACCTCAGGATGTCCATCGCCCGCCTCCCCATGCGACCGCGCCGTTGCTCCTGCCCCGGAGGTTCAGCGGCCCGGCGCGAGGCGTCAAGCGGCCGCGCTCCTCGGCGAGCGCCGGGCGCCTCCGCGCGGGTATGCTGAGGGCATGAAGATAGCGACCTTCAACATCAACAACGTCAACCGCCGCCTGCCCAGCCTGCTCGCGTGGCTCGGGCGCGCGGCGCCGGACGCCGTCTGCCTGCAGGAGCTCAAGGCGGCCGACGCCGCCTTTCCTGCGGCCGCGCTGGAGGAGGCCGGCTATGGCGCGGTCTGGCGCGGCCAGAGGACCTGGAACGGCGTCGCCATCCTGGCCCGGAACCGGGAGCCGGTCCTGACCCGGGACGAGCTCCCCGGTGATCCCGACGACCGCCAGAGCCGGTACATCGAGGCCGCGGTGAGCGGCGTCCTCATCGCCAGCATCTACCTGCCGAACGGCAACCCGCAGCCGGGCCCGAAGTTCGACTACAAGCTCGCCTGGTTCGAGCGGCTGATCGCCCATGCGGCGGAGCTCCGGGCGGCGGGCGTGCCCGCGGTTCTGGCCGGCGACTACAACGTCGTGCCGGCCGACCTGGACATCTACCCGACCCGCTCCTGGGACCGGGACGCGCTGCTCCAGCCAGAGAGCCGGGCGGCCTTCCGGCGCCTCCTGGAGCAGGGCTGGATCGACGCGGTGCGGACGCTGCATCCCGCCGAGCCGATGTACACCTTCTGGGACTACAAGCGGAACCGTTGGCCGCGGAACGCGGGCCTCCGGATCGACCATCTCCTGCTCAGCCCGCCGCTCGTCCCCCGGCTCGTCGGCGCCGGCGTCGATCGCAACATCCGCGGCCTGGAAGGTGCCAGCGACCACGCCCCGGCGTGGATCACGCTCCGCTAAGCGGCGATGAGCCGTCGGGGTCGTGACTTTCCGGCTGGAACTGCCTGATGAGGGGTCACCTCGGGGGGCGGAAGGACTCCAGGATCCGGATGTAGTTGGCCCGCTCGAACGCCGCCGGGTCGGCGACGTTCCGCTGGCTCATCGAGCCCTTCATCTGCTCGACCGAGCGGTAGCCCCGCTCGTCCAGCCAGTCGCGCAGCCCGCGCACCAGCGTGTCGAGGTGGCCGGGCCCGTGCTTGAGCAGCGCCGAAGTGCTCATCACCGCGTCGGCGCCGGCGAGCAGGTACTTCACCACCTCGTCGCGGCTGTGGACTCCGGTGCTGGCGGCGAGCGAGACGTCGAGCCGCCCGCGCAGGATCGCCAGCCAGAGCAGCGGCAGACGGATCTCGTCGGGGCGGCTGAGGTGCAGGGTCGGCGCCACCTCCAGGGCCTCGAGGTCGAAATCCGGCTGATAGAAGCGGTTGAACAGCACGAGGCCGTCGGCGCCGAAGGCCGCGCAGTGGCGCGCCATCTCGCCGAACGCGCTGAAGAACGGTCCGAGCTTCATCGCGATCGGGATCCGGACGGCGCCCTTGACCGCGCGGAGCACGTGCAGGTAGCGCTCCTCGACGTCGCGTGCGCTCTCGCCGAGGTCGGCCGGGATGTAGTAGAGGTTGATCTCCAGCGCCGAGGCCCCGGCCTCCTCGATCTTCCGCGCGTAGTCGATCCAGCCCTCGCTGGTGACCCCATTCAGGCTCGCGATGATCGGGATGGCGGTCGCCTCGCGCGCCCGACGGATCAGCTCGAGGTACGGCTCCGGCCCGACCTCGTAGTCCTCGACCACCGGGAAGTAGTCGAGCGCTTCGGGGAAGCTCTCGGCGCCGGCGCCGATCAGCGCCTCGGTGGCGGCGTTCTCGTGCCGGATCTGCTCCTCGAACAGCGAGAACAGGACGATCGCGGCGGCGCCCCCGTCCTCGAGCGCCCGGATCCCGTCCAGGGTCTGCGAGAGCGGCCCGGCCGAGGCCACGAGCGGATGCTCCAGGTGCAGCCCGAGCCACGTGGTGGAGAGATCGGTCATCGTCCGGTCCTCGATCAGCCCGCGGCCGGATGCTCGCCGGTCGTCGCCATGACCTCGTAGAGGTCCCACTTCTGCCGGATGTGGGCTTCCGCGCGCCGCATCAGCTCGTCGGCCTCCTTCGGGTTGGTGCGGGTGAGCATGCGGTAGCGGAGCTCGTTGTCGGCATACTCGCGGAATGGCACCCGCGGCCTCTGCGAGTCGAGGACGAACGGGTTCTCCCCCGACCCCCTGACGCCGGGATTGTAGCGGAACAGGGGCCAGTAGCCGGAATGCACCGCGAGATCCTGCTGGTGCAGGCCCTTCTGCATGTCGATGCCGTGCGCGATGCAGTGGCTGTAGGCGAGGATCA
>DASUSF010000378.1:0-10714 GCA_036375275.1 Geminicoccaceae bacterium
GGCATCGACACCGGCACGGTGACCGTGACGGTAAACGAGGTGACGACACCGCCGCCTCCGGTCACCACCGTGCATGTCGGCGATCTCGACGGCAGCTCGACCAACAATGGCAAGACCTGGGAAGCGGCGGTGACGATCGCCGTGCATCAGAGCGGCGGTCACGAGGCGGTCGGCGGCGCCACCGTGAGCGGGATCTGGAACCCCGGCGGCAGCGGAAGCTGCGAGACCGGCGGCAACGGTCGCTGCCAGGTCGTGCGCGGCGGCAACGCGAAGAAGCAGGGCAGCGTGACCTTCACGGTCATGAGCGTCTCGTCCGGAGCCGGTGAATACGCATCGGGCGAAAACCACGACCCCGACGGCGACAGCGTGGACGGCACCTCGATCACCGTCGCGAAGCCCTGACCGACCGCATCTGCCGACCGGGCCGGCCCCTTTCGTTGCGAGGCGCACCCGCAGGCCCGTCCGAGGCTGGACGGGACCCGTACTCCGGAGTAGTTGGACCACCAAGCGAGAACGCGAGGTGGGAGACGAGGCATGGCCAAGGACGTCGGGCACTGGATCAACGGCCGGCGGGTGGAAGGCCGGAGCGGCCGCTACGGCGACCTCTTCAACCCCGCGGTCGGCGAGGTGAGCGGGCGGGTCGCGTTCGCCACCAAGGACGAGGTCGACGCCGCGGTCAGGGTGGCGCACGCGGCGCTGCCGAAGTGGGCCGCGACCACCCCGCTCCGCCGCGCCCGGATCATGTTCCGCTTCAAGGACCTGCTCGAGCAGCACATGGACGAGCTCGCGCTCCTGATCACCGAGGAGCACGGCAAGACGCTGGCCGACGCGAAGGGCTCGATCACCCGCGGCCTCGAGGTCGTCGAGTTCGCCTGCGGCATCCCGAACCTGCTCAAGGGCGAGTTCAGCGGCAACGTCGGCACCGGCGTCGACCTGCTGTCGTTCCGCCAGCCGGTCGGGGTGTGCGCCGGGATCACGCCGTTCAACTTCCCGGCGATGATCCCGCTCTGGATGTTCCCGCTCGCCATCTCCTGCGGCAACACCTTCATCCTGAAGCCGTCCGAGAAGGACCCGTCCTGCCCGATGCGGATCATGGAGATCGCGAAGGAGGCGGGCGTGCCGGATGGGGTGGTCAACCTCGTCAACGGCGACAAGGAGGCGGTCGACGCGATCCTCGACCATCCGGAGATCGCCGCGGTGAGCTTCGTCGGCTCGACGCCGATCGCGGAGCACGTCTACACCCGCGGCACCGCCCACGGTAAGCGCATCCAGGCGCTCGGCGGCGCCAAGAACCACATGGTGGTGATGCCCGACGCCGACCCCGAGCAGGTGACCGACGCCCTGGTCGGCTCGGCCTATGGCTCGGCTGGCGAGCGCTGCATGGCGGTCTCGGTCGCGGTCGCGGTGGGCAAGGCGGGCGACCGGCTGATCGAGGACCTGGCGCCCAGGGTCCGCGCGCTCAAGATCGGCCCCGGCCACGAGGACGGCGTCGAGATGGGGCCGCTGGTCACCAGGGCGCACCTCGACAAGGTCCGGCGCTACGTCGACGTCGGGGTCGAGGAAGGCGCCGACCTCGTGGTCGACGGCCGCGACTTCAGGCTCGAGGGCTACCAGGGCTACGAGAACGGCTACTACCTGGGCGGCTGCCTGTTCGACAACGTGAAGCCCGGGATGAAGATCCACAAGGACGAGATCTTCGGCCCGGTCCTCTCCGTCGTCCGGGCCGACGACTTCGAGAGCGCGCTGCAGATCGTGAACCACACCGAGTATGGCAACGGCACCGCGATCTTCACCCGCGACGGCGACGCGGCCCGGACGTTCGCGGAACGCACCAACATCGGCATGGTCGGGATCAACGTGCCGATCCCGGTGCCGATGGCCTTCCACAGCTTCGGCGGCTGGAAGCGCTCGCTGTTCGGCGACCACCACATGCACGGGCCCGAGGGTGTGCGCTTCTACACCAAGCAGAAGGCGGTCACGACCCGCTGGCCGACCGGGATCAAGGCCGGCGCGGAGTTCAAGATGCCGACCATGACCTGAGCCGGCGACCGGTCCGCGGCAGCGGGCCGGGCCGCGCGGCCGGGGATGGAACACCAGCCGGGCCCGGGCATTGCGCACGCTGATGACGGAGCATCAGCAGTGCGCCCATGCATGACGTCAACCTGACCCTCGCGCTCGCCATGGTCGTGGTGATGGCGCTCGGCCTCCTGTCGGCGCGGCTCAAGCCGTCGATCCTCTCGGTCCCCTTGCTGGCGCTGGCGGCCGGGATCGCGGCCGGACCGGAGGTCCTGGGCCTGATCGATCCGGATGCGTGGTCGCACAAGGACAAGATCCTCGAGCAGGCCGCCCGCTTCACCCTCGCGCTCAGCGTCATGGGCATCGCGATCCGGACGCCGGTCCGGGACCTGCGGGCGCTGCTCGCCCCGGTCGCGCTCCTCCTGACCCTCGGCATGCTCGGCATGTGGCTGGCCGGCAGCCTGGTCGCCTGGGCGGTGCTCGGCCTCGCTCCCCTCGTGGCGCTCCTGCTCGGCGCGATCATCACGCCGACCGACCCGGTAGTCGCGAGCTCGATCGTGACCGGCCGGTTCGCCACCCGGCACCTCCCGGACCGCGTCCGCTCCACGCTGTCGCTCGAATCCGGCGCCAACGACGGGCTCGGCTACCTCTTCGTCCTGCTGCCGATCCTCCTCCTGCACCACGCGCCTCTGGTCGGGCACGATCTGCAGGCGGCGCTGCAGAGATGGCTGATCGACGTCGTGCTGATCGGCGTCCTGCTGGCGATCCTGATCGGCGGCGTCCTCGGCGCGCTCGCCGGCGTCGCGCTCCGGACAGCCGACCGGAGCCACCTGGTCGGGGAGCACTCGTTCCTCAGCTTCTCGGTGGCGCTCTCGCTGCTCGCGCTCAGCGCCGCCAAGCTCGCCGGCTCCGACGGCATCCTCGCCGCGTTCGCCGCCGGCCTAGCCCTCAATCTCACGATCAACCGGAAGGAGGAGCAGGCCGAGGAGGACATCCAGGAGGCGATCAGCAAGCTGTTCAACCTGCCGATCTTCGTTCTGCTCGGGCTTGCCCTGCCCGTCGCCGAATGGCGGGGGCTCGGCTGGAGCGGTCTGCTCTTCGCCGGCCTGATCCTCCTGATCCGAAGGCCGCCCGTGCTGCTCCTCCTGGCGCCCGGCCTGCGAGGCCATCTCGAGCGCGCCGACATCGCCTTCCTCGCGTGGTTCGGCCCGGTCGGCGTCGCCGCGCTCTACTACGCGATGCTCGCCAAGGCGAAGACCGGCCACGACCTGCTCCCCGAGGTCAGCCTCGTGATCGTCGCCTCGATCATCGCGCACGGGCTGAGCGCGGCGCCGCTCACCCGCCTGCACGCGCGCGGCGCCCCGGCCGCCAGCGGGTCCCGCGGCGAAGCGGAACAGCAGCGCGCCTGAGGTGCGGCGCCGGAGCCGTCCCGGGATGCCGCTCTAGGACGCCATCGGGAGCCCGATCTTGTTCCGCTCCTCGCGCGGGGTCTTGCCGTACATCTGCCGGTAGCAGGTCGAGAAGTGCGAGGCGGAGACGAAGCCGCAGGCGAAGGCGACGTTCATGATCGGCATGGTGGTCTGGTAGAGCAGGTTCCGGGCGCGCTCGAGGCGGAGCTCGAGGTAGTACTGCGCAGGCGTGCGCCCGAGGTGCTTGCGGAACAGGCGCTCGAGCTGGCGCCGGGACAGCCCGACGTAGCCCGCGAGCATCTCCTGGTCGAGCGGCTCCTCGACGTTGGCCTCCATCATCTCGATCGCCGAGAGCAGCTTCGAATGGTGGATGCCGAGCCGGACCCGGTACGGCATCCGCTGCAGGTCGTGGGGCTGGCGGATCCGGTCGAGCAGGCACTGCTCGCTGACCTTGGTCGCGAGCTCGTCGCCGTAGGTCTCGCCGATCAGCTTCAGCATCATGTCGAGCGCCGCCGTGCCGCCCGAGCAGGTGAAGCGGCTCCGGTCGATCTCGAACAGGTCCGCGAACACGTTGATGTCCGGGAACTCCTCGACGAAGCCCGGGAAGCACTCCCAGTGGACGGTGCAGCGGTGGCCGTCGAGGAGCCCGGCGCGGGCGAGGACGAAGGCGCCGGTGCAGAGCGCGCCGATCATCGCCCCGGCCCGGTCCGCCCGCCGGAGCCACGCGAACAGCTCCCGGTCCCGGATCTGCTCGGCGCCGATCCCGGTGCAGAGGACGATGGTCGGGAGATCCGCCCCCGGGCGGAGCTCGACGTCCGCCAGGCACTGGTCGGTGAACACCTGACAGCCGTTGCTCGCGCGCACCGGCCCGCCCTGCTTGGACACGATCTGCCAGCTGTAGAGGTCGTCGCGGGCGCCACGGTTGGCCAGCCTGAGCGGCTCGAGCGCGGAGCTGAACGAGATCATGGAAAAGTTCGGGACCAGGACGAAGGCGAATCGGTGCGGGGCGCGCCGCGGGCTCGTCGGCCGAACGCCCCGTCCTGCCTGATCTTCGCCGCCCAGCGCCATGTCCGATCCCTCGAGTCGACGATCTGTCGCAAATCCGCAATTTCATTGTCAAGGCCGAATGTCGCGCCCGGGCAACGTGGGGTCGCCGCGGGCGATGCGACCGGCCGACGCCGCTGGCATGAGCGGCCGGGACCGAGGCGGCGCAAGGAGAGGTCGAGACGCCATGCAAACCGACATCGAGATCGCGCGCGCCGCCGCCGTCCGGCCGATCGACGACATCGCCGCCCGGCTCGACATCCCGGCCGGCGCGCTGGAGCCGTACGGCAGGCTGAAGGCCAAGGTCAGGCTCGACTTCCTCGATCAACTCCAGGACCGCCCCGACGGCAAGCTGGTCCTGGTCACCGCGATCACGCCGACCCCGGCGGGCGAGGGCAAGACCACGACCACCGTCGGGCTCGGGGACGGCCTCAACCGGATCGGCAGGCGGGCCGTGATCTGCCTGCGCGAGCCCTCGCTCGGCCCGTGCTTCGGCATGAAGGGCGGCGCCGCCGGCGGCGGCTATGCCCAGGTCGTGCCGATGGAGGACATCAACCTCCACTTCACCGGCGACTTCCACGCCATCGGCAGCGCGCACAACCTGCTCGCGGCACTCCTCGACAACCACGTCTACTGGGGCAACGAGCGGGCGATCGACCTGCGCCGGGTGGCCTGGCGCCGGGTCGTCGACATGAACGACCGGGCGCTCCGCCAGATCGTGACCTCCCTCGGCGGCGTGGCGAACGGCTTCCTCAGAGAGGACGGCTTCGACATCACGGTGGCGTCCGAGGTGATGGCGATCTTCTGCCTGGCCACCGGCCTCGAGGATCTGGAGCGGCGGCTCGGCAGCATCGTGGTCGCGGAGACCCGGAGCCGCGAAGCGGTGACCGCGCGCGACCTGAACGCGGCCGGCGCGATGACCGTGCTCCTCAAGGACGCGCTGATGCCGAACCTGGTCCAGACCCTCGAGAACAACCCGGCCTTCATCCACGGCGGCCCGTTCGCGAACATCGCCCACGGCTGCAACTCGGTGATCGCGACCCGCTCGGCGCTCAAGCTCGCCGACTACGTGGTGACCGAGGCCGGCTTCGGCGCCGACCTCGGCGCCGAGAAGTTCTTCGACATCAAGTGCCGGAAGGCCGGGCTCAGGCCCGACGCCGCGGTCATCGTCGCCACCATCCGGGCGCTCAAGATGCACGGCGGGGTGGCACGCGACGATCTCGGACGGGAGAACCTCGACGCGCTCAGGAAGGGCATCGCCAACCTCCAGCGGCACGTCCAGAACGTCCGGAGCTTCGGCGTGCCCGCGGTGGTCGCGATCAACCACTTCGTGAGCGACACCGAGGCCGAGCACGCGCTGGTCCAGGACCTCTGCCTCGAGCTCGGCGTGGAGGCGATCACCTGCCGCCACTGGGCCGAGGGCGGCGCCGGGATCGAGGCGCTGGCCGAGCACGTGGTCCATCTGTGCGAGGCGGAGCGGTTCGCCGACGGACGCGGGTTCCGCCATCTCTACGGCGATCACGAGACGCTCTGGGAGAAGATGCGGACCATCGCCACCGAGATCTACGGCGCCGACGACATCATCGCCGACAAGAAGGTCCGGGCGCAGTTCGCGGAGCTGCAGGAGCAGGGCTACGGCCACTTCCCGATCTGCGTCGCCAAGACCCAGTACAGCTTCTCGACCGACCCCAACCTCAAGGGCGCGCCGCGCCACCATGTGGTCCCGGTGCGGGAGGTGCGGCTCGCCGCCGGGGCCGAGTTCGTGGTCGTGATCTGCGGCGACATCATGACCATGCCGGGCCTTCCCCGCACCCCCGCCGCCAACCAGATCCGGATCAACGACGCGGGTGTGGTCGAAGGGCTGTTCTGAGCAGCTGAGGGCTTCCTTGCGTCATCCGGACCGGTTTGCGACCATCGCGGCCGGAGGCTCCCCAGGCACCCTCGAGGCTCGGCCGATGAAGCGCTACTCGATCTTCTCGCTCGTCCGGAACGCCCTCTACCCCGATGCGGACTGGGAGCCGGTCTGGCGCCAGGCGGAGCCGAAGCCGGCGTACGACGTGATCGTGATCGGCGCAGGCGGGCACGGCCTCGCGACCGCCTACTACCTCGCCAAGGAGCACGGCATCCGGAACGTCGCCGTGCTCGAGAAGGGCTGGCTCGGCGGCGGCAACACCGGGCGCAACACGACCATCATCCGCTCGAACTACCTCTGGGACCAGAGCGCCCGGATCTACGACCACGCGGTGAGGCTTTGGGAGGGGCTGTCGCAGGAGCTGAACTTCAACGTGATGTTCAGCCAGCGGGGGGTGATGAACCTCGCCCACTCCGTGCACGACCTCCAGGAGCTGCAGCGGCGGATGCACGCAAACCGCCTGAACGGGGTCGACTGCGAGTTCCTCACGCCCGAGCGGATCAAGGCGATCGAGCCGTTGCTCGACACGTCCCGGAATGCGCGCTACCCGATCCTCGGCGCCTCCTTCCAGCGGCGCGGCGGGACCGCCCGGCACGATGCGGTGGCGTGGGGCTACGCCCGGGGCGCGGACGCCATGGGCGTCGACATCATCGAGAACTGCGAGGTGACCGGCATCGACGTCCGGGCGGGCAAGGTCGAGGGTGTGCGGACGAGCCGCGGCCCGATCCGCTGCCAGAAGCTCGCCGCGGTGCCGGCCGGGCACGCCAGCGTGGTCGCCGGCATGGCCGGCTTCCGCCTCCCGGTCGAGAGCTTCCCCCTGCAGGCCCTGGTCTCGGAGCCGGTCAAGCCGTGCGTCAGCACGGTGGTGATGTCGAGCGCGGTGCACGGCTACATCAGCCAGTCGGACAAGGGCGAGCTGGTGATCGGCGCCGGCACCGACCAGTACGTCTCCTACAGCCAGCGCGGCTCGTTCCACATCATCGAGCACACGCTGGAGGCGATCGTCGAGCTGTTCCCCTCGTTTTCGCGCATGAAGATGCTCCGGCAATGGGGCGGGATCGTCGACGTGACCCCGGACCGCAGCCCGATCATCGGCCGGACCCCGGTCGAAGGGATGTTCCTGAACTGCGGCTGGGGCACCGGCGGCTTCAAGGCGACGCCCGGCTCCGGCCACGTCTTCGCGGCCACGGTGGCGAAGGGGGAGCCGCACGAGATCGCCGCCCCCTTCGCGCTCGACCGGTTCTCGAGCGGCCAGCTGGTCGACGAGGCGAGCGCCGCCGCGGTCGCGCACTGAGGAGATCGGCGATGGCGAAGGTGATCGAACGGTCGCCGGACGACCTCTATGAGACGGACCATTACCGCTGGCTCGAGGAGCAGACCGTGCTGCTGCGTGAAGGCAGGCTCGAAGACCTTGATGCCGTGAACCTGATCGAGGAGTTGGAGGACTTGGCCGGGAGCGAGCGGGCCGCCGTGGAAAGCCATGCGGCGACCGTCATCGAGCATCTCCTCAAGCTGGAGCACTCGCCCGCCGCTCGGCCCCGCCGGGGCTGGCGCCTCACGGTCGCCCGAGATCGTGGGCGTCTCGCGAGACGCCTGACGCCGAGGCTTCGCCAGCATCTCGAACGTTCGCTCGACGGACCATTTCAGGACGGGAGCCGAGCGGCGGCCATCGGGCTCGAGATCGACCGGGTGCCGGCGGAGGCGCTGCCCCGCGCCTGCCCGTACACGCTCGAGCAGATCCTCGACCGGGACTGGTATCCCAAGAACAGGCACGGGCTTGGCGATCCGGGAGCACGAGACGACGATGGCTGAGGTAGAGCGGACGGACGACAACCTCTACGAGCGCGATTTCGTGGCATGGCTCGACCACCAGGTGTCGGCTTTGCGCGAGCGCCGGTTCGCCGACCTCGACCTCGACAACCTGATCGAAGAGGTCGAGACGCTCCGGCGGACCGAGCAGCGGAGCGTCGAGCACCATGCGCGGGTCGTGGTGTCGCAGATGCTGCTGCTGGCGCATTCGACTCTTGCCGATCCGCGTCGCTGCTGGAAGGCGACCGCTCATGTTCATCGTCATGAGCTCGAGATGCGGCTGACGCCGACGTTGCGGCAGGCACTCGATGCCCGCCTCGGGGAGGTCTACGAGCGCGGCCGCGAGGACGCTGCGACGGTGCTCGAAACGGAGGGCACGGATGAAAGTCGGCTCCCCCGGGGCTGCCCGTACACGCTCGACGAGATCCTCGAGGAGAACTGGTTCCCAACCAACATCTATGGCTTCGATCGGCTCGAGGCGTGACATGCTGCTCATCCCCTGCCCGTTCTGCGGCGAGCGCGAGGAGACCGAGTTCCACTGCGGCGGCGAGGCGCACATCCAGCGGCCGCGCCAGCCGTCGGCCCTCTCCGACGACCAGTGGGCCGATTACCTGTTCATGCGCAGGAACCCGAAGGGCGTGCATCACGAGCGCTGGCGGCACGTCCACGGCTGCGGCCGCTGGTTCAACCTCGCCCGCGACACGGTGAGCGACCGGATCCTCGCCGTCTACCGGATGGGTGAGGCGGCGCCGGCGGTGGACCGGAAAGCGCCGGCAGCGGGCGAGGCCCGGCGAGCGCAGCTCCGGGTGGTGGAAACCGACGGCGAGGAGCGCACGTGAGCGCGGACGATCATCCCGGCTTCCGGCTCGCCGATCGTGGCCGGATCGACCGCCGCAGGCGCCTCGGCTTCTCGTTCGACGGCGTCCGCTACCAGGGCTTCGCGGGCGACACGCTGGCCTCGGCGCTGCTCGCGCACGGCGTCCATCTGGTCGGCCGAAGCTTCAAGTACCACCGGCCGCGCGGCATCCTGACCGCCGGCGTCGAGGAGCCGAACGCGCTGGTGCAGGTCGGCCGCGGCGCCCGCACCGAGCCAAATGCCCGCGCCACGGTGCTGGAGCTCGTGGATGGCCTCGAAGCCAGCAGCCAGAACCGCTGGCCGAGCCTCCAGGTCGATCTCGGCGCGATCAGCGGCCTCGCGGCGCCGCTGGTCTCGGCCGGCTTCTACTACAAGACCTTCATGTGGCCGCGGGCCTTCTGGAAGCGCGTCTACGAGGGCGCGATCCGTCGGACGGCCGGGCTCGGCCGGGCGCCGCGCGCGCCCGACCCGGACCGCTACGAGCACCGCCACGCCCATTGCGACGTGCTGGTCGCGGGTGGCGGGCCGGCGGGGCTGATGGCCGCGCTCGCGGCCGCCAGCGCCGGCGCGCGGGTGGTCCTCGCCGAGCAGGACATCGCCCTCGGCGGCCGGCTGCTCGATGAGCCGTCCGACCACCCGACCAGCATCTGGCTCGACGAGGTGCAGGGTCGGCTGCGCGGTCTCCCCGAGCTCCGGGTTCTGACCCGGACCCAGGTCACCGGCTACTACGACCACAACTACCTGACGCTTCTGGAACGGGTCGCCGACCATCCGGGCGCCGCGGCGCCGACCCCCCTGCCGCGGCAGCGGCTCTGGAAGGTCAGGGCCAAGCAGGTGGTGCTGGCAACCGGCGCGCTGGAGCGTCCGCTGGTCTTCCCGGCGAACGACCGGCCCGGCGTCATGCTCGCCGGCGCGATCCGGACCTACGTCGAGCGCCACGCCGTCCTGCCGGGCCGCCGCGCGGTGATCTTCACGAACAACGACAGCGCCTACGCCACCGGCCTGACGCTCGCAGGCGCCGGCGCGGAGGTCCGGATGGTCGACCTCCGGAAGACCGTGGACGGCCCGCTCCCGGGCCGGGCCCGGGCCGCCGGCGTGCGCATCCACGCGCACGCCGCGCTCACCGCCACCGAGGGACACCAGCGGGTCGCGACGGTCGAGATCCGGGAGCTCGCCGAGGACGGCGCCGGCCGGCTGCTCGATCGGGCCCCGGTCGATCTGGTGGGCGTCTCCGGCGGCTGGGTCCCGACGCTCCACCTCCACTCGCAGGCCCGCGGCCGGCTCCGTTACGACGACGACCGCGGCATCTTCCTACCCGCCGCCGCCGAGCAGGCGAACCGCTCGGCCGGCGCCTGCAACGGTGCCTTCGGCCTTCGGGCATGCCTCGAGGAGGGCCGGGAGGCCGGACGCGCGGCGGCGGAGGACGCGGGCTTCACGGGTGAGCTACCGGCGCTGCCGGACTTTCCCGCCGCCGGCGAGGAGGCGCCGCTCCGGCCGCTCTTCGTGGTTCCGGGTGCGCTGCGGCGGCGCGCCAAGGCGTTCGTCGACTTCCAGAACGACGTCACCGCCGCCGACCTCGCGCAGGCGCTGGCCGAAGGCTACCGGTCGATCGAGCACGTCAAGCGCTACACCACGACCGGCATGGGCACCGACCAGGGCAAGACCTCG
>DASUSF010000379.1:0-9206 GCA_036375275.1 Geminicoccaceae bacterium
CCGAACAGCCAGCCCTTGTCGGCGAACCAGCTCGCCTCGTCGCCGGTGACGTTGACCAATTGCTGGAACGACTGGTTGGCCTGGAACATGTTGCCGCCGCCGAACGACCCGCCGATGCAGCAGATCGCGAAGAACACGGCGAGGAACTTGCCGAGCCCGCCCATGCCCTTCTCGGCGAGGCCCTTGGAGAGGTAGTACATCGGGCCGCCGGAGACGGTGCCATCCGGATACTCGTTGCGGTACTTCACGCCGAGGGTGCATTCGACGAACTTCGACGACATGCCGAACAGGCCGGCGACGATCATCCAGAAGGTGGCGCCCGGGCCGCCGAGCGAGACCGCGATCGCGACGCCCGCGATGTTGCCGAGCCCGACGGTCCCGCTGAGCGCGGTCGCGAGCGCCTGGAAGTGGCTGACCTCGCCGGCGTCCTTCGGGTTCGAGTAGTCGCCCCGGATCAACTCGATGGCGTGAAAGAAGGCTCGGAAGTTGACGAAATTGAAGTAAAACGTGAAGATGATCGCCGCGAGGATCAGCCAGAACACGATCAGCGGCACGTCGACGCCGAAGATCGGCACGGTGAAGAAGATGACGGCGGCGATGGCGTCCGAGATCGGCGCGACCGCATCGTTGATCGCGGCGTCGATGCCGGCCGCCTCGGCTTCGGCCTCCTGGGCGTATGCGAGAGCGGGAGCGAAGAGAAATGCGAGCAGCGCCGTGAGCCGGAACAGCATCTGCTTCCTCCTTTTGTCGTTGGTGGTCTGCGAGGCGCGCGCCTAAGGGACGACGGTCACCGGCACCGGCGAGATCTGCACCAGCGAGCCGGCGACGCTGCCGAACAGCAGGTCGCGCAGCCGCGACTGGCCGATGCGCCCGACGTAGATCTGCTTGACGTCGTGCTCTTTGGCGAGCTGGCCCAGCATCTCGGCGGCGTGGCCGTGCCGGACCACCGTCTCGCTCTCCACGCCCGCCCGCCTCAGGCGCTCGACGATCGGCCGGACCACGTGCGCTTCAGCCCGGTCGATCTCCTCCTCGCGCCGCCTGTGCCGGACCTCGTTCTCTTCCGGGGTGTTGAAGGTGTACGGCGACCACTCGATGACGTGCGCCACGAGGAGCTTCCGGCCGGCCGCTCGGGCATGCTCCGCCGCCATGTCGGCGGCGCGCTCCGAGTTCGGGCTGCCGTCGATCCCGAGTAGAATCACCTCAGTCATGCCACGTTTCCCCAATCCGTTCGCGGTTCTTGTCGGGCACCGTGGCACCAACCGCCGGGCAGGACAAGACGCGTTCGCCCACGGTGTCGGGAGCACGGCATGAGCGGTCTGCGTAGCAGGCGGTCTCGCCACGCCGACCGGTCCGCCAACACGGCTTCACGCTCGGCTACACCTGGACGCCCCGACCATGGTTG
Source organism: Geminicoccaceae bacterium (assembly GCA_036375275.1). Lineage (GTDB taxonomy): Bacteria > Pseudomonadota > Alphaproteobacteria > Geminicoccales > Geminicoccaceae > DASUSF01. Next base: position 1,403 of record DASUSF010000379.1, read on the forward strand.
AAGCGAACGCGGCGATGCGTAGGATCCGCCGGCGCGATACCGGCGACAGCCAACACGAGATGCTGACCCGCATGGCCGAGACGGGCGGGAGCGCCACACCCGGACCGGGGCTTCAGTGACCGTCCACAGGGTCGAGCGCAGACTGCGCCACGCGCCGGAGCAACTCTTCGATCTGGTGGCCGACGTCGAGCGCTATCCCGAGTTCCTGCCAGGGTGGCGCGCCGCGCGGATCCAGCGGCACGACGGCGAGACCTACCACACCGACCAGATCGTGGGCGTCGGCATCTTCCAGCAGCGGTTTTCCTCATGCACCACGCTCGAGCATCCGCGGCGGATCGTGGTCCGCTCGCACGACCGGGCGTTCCGGCATTTCCTCTTGGAGTGGACCTTTGCGCCCGCGCCCGAGGGGGGATGCCAGGTCGCGCTCGTCGCCCACCTCGAGTTCAGCTCGCTCCTCCTGCAAAGCGTCTTCAGCGCCGCCATCGCGGGACAACTGGAGAGCATCGTTCGCGCCTTCGACCGGCGGGCGAGGCAGCGCTACGGCGAACGCGCAGGCTCAGGACGAAGCCCGCCCGATCCGTCGTTCCGGCCCTGAGCCGGAGGCATTCAGCCCGGCGACGGGATCCGCTCGCGCGCGCCGTGGAAACGGGCCTGCAGCACCGCCGCAGCGGCAAGGCCGAACAGCACTTTCGACGTCAGTGTCGCGCCGTAAGGGAGGAGATCGAGGAACGCAGGATTGATCACCGGCAGGACGATCAAGAAGTTGATCCCCCACACGACGACGAGGGCGCCGCCCACCGCGAGCCACTCGGCCGGCGCGGATCGCAGGCGCAGGAACGACCGCACCAGGACGGTCACCGCGATCCCGAGCACCACCGCCAGCACCATGTGAACGGCGACCCCAAGGGCGACCGCGGCCGACACCACCCCCGAGGGCAGAACCGACTGCGTCACCCCGCGCGCCACGGCAGCGGCCTCGGCGCCGGACAAGCTCGCGTACAGGCACACCCAAAGGATCTCGGCGACGCCGCCGGCGAGCCCCACCGCAACACCGGCGCCCCAATCCGGCGACCGGAGCGAAGCGCGCATCTGCGCTGGTGTCCACCTCATCATCTTGTCCCCACGGTGACAGCAGGCGAATGCGACACGCCGTCAGACGCCCCCAGTGATACGGCGGCGGTCGCGACCGGTGCAAGCCAGGAGTGGGGTCGAGCCGGTTCCAGGCGGATCGCTCCTACCGGCAGCCGTGATGCCTTGCCGCGCCGGCCGGGCCACGCTACCCCTGCTGCAGGAGCTCAGGGACGACGTCGGGGGGGAGCCGGATCTTGGCCCTGCTGGAGCTGCGGGCGATCGCCAAGCACTTCGGCGCCATCGAGGCTTTGAAGGGCGTCGACCTCGACCTCGAGCCGGGCGAGGTGCTGGGCCTCATGGGCGACAACGGCGCCGGCAAGTCGACGCTGGTCAAGATCATCGCCGGCAACTTCCCGCCGAGCGAGGGCGAGATGCACCTCGACGGCGAGATCTGCCACTTCCACAAGCCGGTCGACGCGCGCGGCCGGGGGATCGAGGTCGTCTATCAGGACCTCGCGCTGTGCGACAACCTGACTGCCGCCGCCAACGTCTTCCTCGGCCGCGAGGCCCGGAAATCGTTCGGGCCGCTCAAGGTCCTCGACTACCAGACCATGTACGTGCGCGCGGGCGAGCTGTTCGCGGAGCTCAAGAGCGAGACCCGGCCGCGCGACCTGGTCCGGCAGATGTCGGGCGGGCAGCGCCAGGCGGTGGCGATCGCCCGGACCCGGCTCTCGGACGCCAAGATCGTGCTGATGGACGAGCCGACCGCGGCGATCAGCGTCCGCCAGGTGGCCGAGGTGCTCGACCTGATCCGCCGGCTCTCCGACCAGGGCATCGCGGTGCTGCTGATCAGCCACCGCATGCCCGACGTGTTCGCGGTGTGCGACCGGGTCGCGGTCCTGCGCCGCGGCCGCAAGGTCGCGGAGAAGCCGATCGAGGACAGTTCGCCCGAGGAGGTCACCGGCCTGATCACCGGCGCGATCGAACGGGCGTAGCAATGGCGCCAGCGCGGGCAGGCCTCCGGGCGGCTGCCTTTCGCCCGTCCGCGCCCGCCTTGTCATGTCCAGGCTTTCGAAGGCGCCACGGGAGAAGCGAAGTTACACCGCGGTGATCAAGCGGTCTGGCTCCTGGTGGGTCGGCTGGATCGAGGAGGTTCCGGGCGTCAACTGCCAGGAGCCGACCCGGGAAGAGCTGCTCGAAACGTTGTGGATCACTCTGCAGGAGGCGCTCCGCTTCAATCGCGACGAAGCGCTCGAGGCGGCGGGCGAAGGTTATGAGGAGGCTCCGCTCGCTCTATGAAGGGGCGCGACTGATCCGCCAGGAAGACCTGCAGGGATCTCGACGTCCCGGCGCCCACGTGATCATGTCGCCAGCGGCGGCGGGGCGGACACGGACCGGCATGACCGCCTGGACAGGGAGACGGACATGGGGACGGAGGCGACGGAGCGGGTCAGGGGCTGGCTCGCGCGATTCGAGGCAGCGCTTCGGGAGGGTGACGCGGACGCCGTGGCGGCGCTGTTCGGCGACGAATGCTACTGGCGGGACCTGGTCTCCCTCACCTGGAACATCCGGACCTTCGAGGGCCGGGACGCGATCCGGGAGCTGGTGGCGGCGACCGCGCCCGACGTGGTGGCGGGCTCCTTCGCGATCGAGGGCGAGGCGAACGAGGCCGACGGGATCACCGATGCCTGGTTCACCTTCGAGACCGGCGTCGCGCGGCACCGGGGCCACGTCCGGCTGAAGGGCGACCGGGCCTGGACCCTCCTCACCTCGATGGTCGAGCTCAAGGGCCACGAGGAGAAGAAGGGTCCCGCCCGCGAGAAGGGTGTCGAGCACGGCGCGGTCCGCGGCCGCAAGACCTGGGCCGAGCGTCGCCGTGAGGAGGAGGCGACGCTCGGCTACGAGCGCCAGCCGTACTGCGTGATCGTCGGCGGCGGCCAGGGCGGGATCGCGCTCGGCGCACGCCTGAAGCGCCTCGGTGTGCCGACCATCATCGTCGAGAGGAACGAGCGTCCGGGCGACTCCTGGCGCAGGCGCTACAAGTCGCTCTGCCTGCACGACCCGGTCTGGTACGACCACCTGCCCTACCTGCCCTTCCCGAGCCACTGGCCGGTGTTCTCGCCCAAGGACAAGATCGGCGACTGGCTGGAGAGCTACACGAAGATCATGGAGCTCAACTACTGGGGCGGGACGACCTGCAAGAGCGCCCGCTACGACGAGGCGAAGGGCGAGTGGGAGGTCGTGGTCGACCGGAACGGCGAGGAGGTGACCCTCCGGCCGAAGCAGCTGGTGCTCGCGACCGGCATGTCGGGCCGGCCGAACGTCCCCGCGTATCCTGGCGCCGAGCGCTTCAAGGGCGAGCAGCACCACTCCAGCCGGCACCCGGGGCCGGACGCCTACGCCGGCAAGAAGTGCGTCGTGATCGGCTCGAACAACTCGGCGCACGACATCTGCGCGGCGCTCTGGGAGGTCGGCGCCGACGTCACCATGGTCCAGCGCTCCTCGACCCACGTCTCGCGGTCCGACACGCTGATGGAGCTGGCGCTCGGCGCGCTCTATTCCGAGCAGGCGGTGGCCAACGGGATCACCACCGAAAAGGCGGACATGATCTTCGCCTCCCTCCCCTACGCGATCCTGCCCGCGCTCCAGAAGCCGGTTTACGAGGAGATGGCGCGGCGCGACGCCGACCTCTACCGGCGGCTGGAGGAGCGCGGCTTCATGCACGACTTCGGCGAGGACGGCTCGGGCCTGTTCCTGAAGTACCTCCGGCGCGGCTCCGGCTACTACATCGACGTCGGCGCGTCGGAGCTGGTCGCGAACGGCGACATCGAGCTCGTGAGCGGGGTCGAGGTCCAGGAGATCAGGGAGCGCTCGCTCGTCCTGACCGACGGCACCGAGCTCGAGGCGGACCTGATCGTCTACGCGACGGGGTACGGGTCGATGAACGGCTGGGCGGCGGAGCTGATCTCGCAGGAGGTCGCGGACAAGGTCGGCAAGTGCTGGGGGCTCGGCTCGGGAACGAGGAAGGACCCCGGTCCCTGGGAAGGCGAGCTCAGGAACATGTGGAAGCCGACCCGGCAGGAAGGGCTCTGGTTCCACGGCGGCAACCTGCACCAGTCCCGGCACTACTCGCAGTACCTCTCGCTCCAGCTGAAGGCACGGATGGAGGGCATCCCGACCCCGGTCTACGGTCTCGCCGAGGTCCATCACACCGCCTGAGCCGGGGGGCCGGGCGATAGCCCGGCTCGCTCAGCCGCCCCCGCTCCAGCGGGCGGCGAAGAAGCCCGCGGTCGCGGCGACGCCGGTGAGGAGGCTGCCCCAGAGCATGTCCGTGATCGACATTGCCACCGGCCAGTTCCGGATGGTCGCGAGGTTGGTCATGTCGTAGGTGCCGTAGGCCATCAGGCCGAGGAACACGCCGAGGACCAGGGCGGTCGTCCAGGACTGCGCCTGGAGCGCCGGGGCGACCGCGAACAGGACGATGCCGCCGACGTAGCCGGCGTAGAACAGGCCGGCCACCGCCATGTTCGGCTGGTCGCTCAGGAGGTCCCCGAGCTGGCGGGCGTAGAAGCCCTTGGCGACCACCCCGAGCCAGAGGAGGTCGAGCCCGAAAAACACGATCGCGCTCGCGACGTAGCCGATGAAGTATTGCATGCGCTCTCCGCCATCCAGTCCGGTGCCGAGGATACGCGACCGGGGGCGCCGGAGATCTCTTTTCGATCATCGGACGTCGCCGGCCGGAACCGATCCGCGACACGGGCGGCCGCCCGCCGCGCGGTGTCGTCGCGGCCGCCTACTTCAACCGGCAGTTTTTGCATGCACGTCCCGTTCATCCAATCAGCTAGTGACCCGCCAGATCTTTGCCGCTAGCGATACGGTGGTGGGCCGATGATTGGGGCGGGCCGCAGATATTGAGCTTTGAGCAGCAATGAGCGCTGCATGACCATGGAAGGAAGAACAAAATGATGTTACGTCCAGTACTGGGCGGCTTCGCGATCGTGCTGGTCTGCGGGACGACGGCATGGGCCGCCGAGTTCGACGCGAAGGCGGCGCACCAGCCGTTCATGGAGGCGTTCAACGCCCGCGACTGGGAGGGCGTGAAGTCGAGCCTGGCCCAGGACGCCGTCTTCCACCGTGCCAATGCCGAAGAGGTGTACGTCGGGCCGGACGCCATCGTCGGCCGCTTCTCCGACACCATCGGCAATCCCGACCAGTGGAACGTGAAGTTCGCCAGCCTCGAGTCCGAGGATCAGATCACCGGCGAGGATGGCCGGGTGGTCGAGCGCGGCGACTTCGCGATCACCGCCGGCGGCGACGACGGCGAATGCTACGCCGGCTCCTACATGGCGACCTGGGCGCCTTCCGCGGACGAGTGGAAGCTCCAGGTGTTCGCGTGGCAGGACGTCAAGGTCGACATGAGCGAATGCAACTGACCACCTGACCTCGGCGCGGGCGCGGATCGGCGCCCGCGCCACCCCCATGCGCGACGGCTTCGGTGGCGTCCTTGCGGCATCGGCGAGGGCGCGGTAACGGGTTGATGGTGCCGGGGAGTCGGCGGCCGGGGATCCGAACGCTTGGCGCGGGGGCGAACGAAAAATGAGCGTCGCGATCGAGGAGGTGAGCGGAATCCGCGAGCGCGGCTTCCTGCAGAAGCTGCTCGCCAGCCAGGCGTTCTGGGTGACCATCGCGGTGATCGCGATCTCCCTGTTCATGTCGCTGATCTCGGACGCCTTCAGCCGCTACGAGAACTGGTTCAACATCACCCGCAACTTCGCCTTCATCGGCATCATGGCGCTCGGCCAGACCTTCGTCATCATCACCGCCGGCATCGACCTTTCGGTCGGCTCGGTGATGGGGCTGGTCGGGATCGTCACCGGGATGACCCTCGCCGCGGGCTACCCGCTCTGGATGGGGATCGCCGCCGGGCTGGTGACGGCGCTCGCGGTCGGCGCCGTCAACGGCACCCTGATCAGCTATCTCCGGCTCTCGCCGTTCGTGGTCACCCTCGGCATGCTGTCGATCGCCCGCTCGCTGGCGCTGGTCGTCTCGAACAACAAGATGTTCTACGAGTTCGGTCCGGACGAGGCGGCGTTCCTGTGGCTCGGCGGCGGCCAGACCTTCGGGATCGCCAACCCGGTCCTGATCCTGATCGTGCTCACCGCGATCTTCGCCTTTGTCCTCAACTTCACGCAATGGGGGCGGCACGTCTACGCGATCGGGGGCAACGAGCAGGCGGCGCGGCTCACCGGCATCCCGGTCGATGCCGTGAAGGTCCAGGTCTACATGCTGTGCTCGCTGATGGCCGGGCTCTCGGCGATCCTGATGGTCGGCTGGCTCGGCTCGGTCACCAACGCGCTCGGCCTCACCTACGAGCTTCGGGTGATCGCGTCGACCGTGATCGGCGGCGCCAACCTGATGGGCGGCGAAGGGACCGCGTACGGCGCGTTCATCGGCGCCGCCCTGATCGAGATCATCCGGAACAGCCTGCTGCTGGCCGGCGTCGATCCCTACTGGCAGGGGACCTTCGTCGGGCTGTTCATCATCCTCGCCGTCCTGCTCGAGCGGCTGCGCGGGCGGAGATAGCGCCGCCTCGGCACCTCCGATGCCCCGGGCGGCACGGCACGACGCTCAGGCGCCAGGCGCCCCCGGCCGCCGCGCCGAAGTCAGTGGACGCTTCCTCGTCTGGCCGGGCGGAGCCGGACAGGCCAGCCGCGCAGCCGGGCTCAGTTGACGAGGAAGGCGAGCAGCGCGATCGCGACGACCGCCGCGATGGTGATGCCGAGCGTGATCGCGGTGGCGTCAGGTCGCTGGCTGCCGATCATCGGTCGCTTTCTGTCGCGGCGGCCGCCACGGCGGCGCTCGCCTGCTGAGAGGATGAGACACCCGATCCACCTCGGACCGGGCCCCGGGCCACGCTAGATATGATCCTGACCAGGCCCGCAGGGCAGGCGTCGGAGCGAGGATCAGGCGTCGGCTGCGGCGGTCCGCTTGCTCGCCCGCCGGGTGCTCGCCCGCTTCTCCTTGGCGGCGGCGAGCTTGGCTTCGCGACGCCCGGCGAGCTCCGCCTGAAGCGCAGGGAGCAGGGCCGCCGCCGCATTCTTCTGCGCCGGCGTACCGGTCTGCTCGAGCCGCTCCGCGTTCTCGTGCAGCACGACCAGCGCCTTGTCTTCCATGGACGGCAGCCGACCAATCAGATCCATCGGTGTGTGCTCCTCTTTGCGTTCGACGGCGGCCGCATGGCGCACCAGCGGGCCGGTTGCCGGTCGATGCCGGTCCGGCCTCGAGTTCGGCCCGCCGGATGGCGGTCCGGATCAAGTTCCGCGCGGAAGCCCAGGAAGCGTCGACCCCGGTGGGCGACCGACCCTGTGCAGTCCAGAACGGACCCTAGCACTGATCATATGGTGACGCCGGGGCCGACCTGCCACCCGCGTCCGGCGGGATGGCCTGGCTCGGCCTGCCCGCTACGCCGAGCCGTGACTGGAGGTGCGCTGCCATTCCGGTTCGACGACGCTCAGGTCATCCCGCGCGGTCACGGTTGGTCGTGCCCGCTCGCCCTCCGCCACCCCAGGTGTGTGGGGTGGCAGAGGGCGAGCGCCGTCGTGACCGAGCGGGTCCAGGACCGGCGCCGGGCGGGCCGGGTCGAGCCGCGACGCCCTCGCCGCCCGCGCCCTGGCGGCGAACTCTTCCACGCTTTCTTTGGCAGGCGGTCCGCTCAGCCAGCTCGCGATGCGGC
>DASUSF010000380.1:0-5430 GCA_036375275.1 Geminicoccaceae bacterium
CGCCCTGCAGGCGGAGCTCCGGCTGAACCGGAGGACCGCGCCGATGCTCTACCGGCACGTTCTGCCGGTGACCCGCCGGCAGGATGGTGGGTTCGAGATCGACGGCCGGGGTGAGCCGGTCGACTGGCTGCTCGAGATGAGGCGCTTCGACCAGGCGGCCGGGCTCGACCGGATCGCGGCGGCGGGGCCGCTCGACGGCCGCCTGGTCGAGGAGCTCGCCGAAGCGGTCGTCGAGCTCCACGAGCAGGCCGAGGTCGATCGCACCAGCGATGGCCACCGCGCGATGGCCGAGGTCATCGGCGGCAACGCCTCCGACCTTGCGGGCCTCGCGGGCGGCCATCTCCCGGTCGCCCCGGTCCGGCGCCTGAACGAAGCGACGGCTGCGGAGCTGGCACGCCGCCGGCCGCTGCTGGAGGCGCGCGGGCGCGCGGGCCGGATCCGCCACGGCCACGGCGACCTGCACCTCGCCAACATCGTCGTCCTGGACGGCCGGCCGGTGCTGTTCGACTGCCTGGAGTTCGACCCGGCGCTCGCCCGGACCGACGTGCTCTACGACCTCGCCTTCCTGATCATGGACCTGCTTCATCGGGGTCAGCGCCACCCGGCGCAGCGGCTGCTCAGCGTCTACCTCGAGCGGACCGAGGACGACGCGGGGACCGCCCTCCTGCCGCTGTTCCTCGCCGTGCGCGCCACGATCCGGGCCAAGATCGCCGGCTTCGAAGCGCGCGACCGTTCGCAAGGCGCGGTCGCGCGGGCTTACCTCGACCAGGCGCTCGGCTTTCTCGAGCACCGCCCGAAGCCGCGACTGATCGCGATCGGCGGCCTCTCCGGCACCGGCAAGTCGACCCTCGCCCGCGCGCTCGCGCCGGATCTGGGTCCGGCGCCCGGCGCGGTGGTGGTCCGCAGCGACGGCATCCGAAAGCGCCTGTTCGGCCACCGGCCGCACGAGCGCCTCGGCCCGGAGGCGTACCGCGAGGAGGTCTCGGCGCGGGTGTTCGAGCGCCTGGCGGAGCGCGCGGAGGCGCTGCTCGGCGCGGGGCACGCGGTCATCGCCGATGGCGTCTTCCTGCAGCCGGCGCAGCGGGCCCGTATCGAGCGGAGCGCCGAAGCGGCCGGCGTCCCGTTCCTCGGACTATGGCTCGAGGCGCCCGAACAGCTGATCGGCCGGCGGGTGAGCGAGCGCTCCGGGGATGCGTCGGATGCGACCGCCGAGGTGGTGCGCGCGCAGATGGGGATCGATCCGGGTGCGATCGGCTGGACCATGCTTTCCGCCGGTGGCCCGCCGGAGGCGGTCGCGGCCGAGGCCCGGCGGATCATCGATCCGGCTGCAAGGATCAGTCCGGAATGAGCACGGCCGCGCCCGCGAGCCGGCCCCCGCGCAGCCGCGCCAGCGCCTCGTTGGCCTCGCTGAGTGGGAACCGCTCGATGATCGTCCGCACCGGCACCCCGGGCGCGAGGGCGAGGAACCCGCGCGCGTCCTCCCGGGTCAGGTTGGCGACCGAGCGGAGCACCCGCTCCTCCCAGAGGATCCGGTACGGAAAGCTCGGGATGTCGCTCATGTGGATGCCGCCGAGCACCACGATCCCCGCCTTCCGGACCGCACGCAGCGCCGCCGGGACCAGCGCCCCCACCGGCGCGAACACGATCGCGGCATCGAGCGGCACCGGTGGCGGCCGATCCGAGCCGCCGACCCAGGCAGCGCCGAGCGAGGTCGCGAAGTCGGCCGCGGCCTGATCCCCGGGCCGGACGAAGGCGTAGACCTCGCGGCCCTGGCTCCGGGCGACCTGACAGACGATGTGCGCCGCCGCGCCGAATCCGTACAGGCCGAGGCGGCGGGCATCCCCGGCCATCCCGAGGCAGCGATGCCCGATCAGCCCGGCGCAGAGCAGCGGCGCCGCGGCCGCGTCGTCGTAGGCGTCCGGAACCGCGAAGCAGTAGCGGGCGTCCGCGACCACGTGCGAGGCGTAGCCACCGTCGATCTGGTAGCCCGTGAAGCGCGCCCGGTCGCACAGGTTCTCCTGCCCCGACCGGCAGTACGGGCACTGCCCGCAGGTCCAGCCGAGCCACGGGATGCCGACCCGCTCGCCGAGCCGGGCCTGCTCCACGCCCTCGCCCGTCGCCTCGATGCGGCCGACGATCTCGTGCCCGGGGACGATCGGCAGCGTGGGGTCGGGAAGATCGCCATCGACCACGTGCAGGTCGGTCCGGCACACCGCGCAGGCTCCGACCCGGACCCGGACCTGTCCCGCACCAGGTTCGGGAACCGGACGCTCGACCATCCGCAGCGGCTGCCCGGGCCGGTCGAGCTGCATCACCTTCATGCCGGTCCCCAGGGTCACGGAGCACCTGCCACGCCCGCGAGATGTCGACGCGGCCGCGCACACAGCCTAGCATGCCGGACCATGGAGCAGGAGGATCCGACGCAGCGCCTTGACCGGGATCAAACCGGCGCCGGCGGTCCGACGAGCACGACATCCGAGGCGCTGCTCAAGGCGATCATCGAGACGTCGCCCGACGGCCTGATCACGATCACCGCCGAGGGCCGGATCCGCTCGTTCAATCCGGCGGCCGAACGCATGTTCGGGGTCTCGGCGGCGGAGGTGATCGGGCGCAACGTCAGCTGCCTGATGCCGGACCCGTTCGCCACCGAGCACGACTCCTACATCCGCCGCTACCTCCAGACCGGGGAGCGCCGGATCATCGGCATCGGCCGCGAGGTCGCGGGACGGCACGCTTGTGGCACGGTCTTCCCGATGGAGCTGGCGGTCGGCGAGGTGCGCCTTCAGGGGGAGCGGCTGTTTGCGGGCTTCGTCCGCGACGTCAGCCGGCGCCGCCAGGCGGAGCAGAAGCTGCTCGAGCTCCAGAACGAGTTCCTGCACGTCTCGCGGCTCAGCGCCATGGGCGAGATGGCGTCGGCGCTGGCGCACGAGCTGAACCAGCCCCTCACCGCCGTGGTCAACTACGCCCAGGCGGCGCGACGGCTGGGCACGTCCGGCCCCGACGGCTGGAGCCGCATTCAGGGCCTGCTGGAGAAGACGGTCGCGCAGGCCACGCGCGCCGGGCAGATCATCCACCGGCTGCGCCAGTTCCTGGCCAAGGGCGAGACCGAGCGTCGCCTCGAAGAGGTCAACCAGACCGTCCGCGAGGCCTGCGACCTGGCGCTCGTCGGCAGCAGCAGCCAGGGCATCGAGGTCTGCTACGAGCTGGAGGACCACCTGCCCCGGGTGCTGATCGACCGGATCCAGATGCACCAGGTGATCACCAACCTGATCCGCAACAGCATCGACGCCCTGGCCGACTGCCCCCTCCGCCGGATCGCTCTCGGCACGCGGCGGGCCGCGGACGAGGTTCTGATCGAGGTCGCCGACACCGGCCCCGGTCTGGCGCCGCAGGTCGCCGAGCGGCTGTTCGAGCCGTTCGTCACCACCAAGCCGGGCGGCATGGGGATCGGCCTGTCGATCTGCCGCTCGATCGTGGAGGCGCACCAGGGGCGGCTCTGGGCGACCACCGCGGCAGGTGGCGGCACGATCTTCCACATCGCGCTGCCGGTCACGTCCGGCCCGGAAGAGGAGGAGCGGCGTGCCGCCTGAGCCTCTGGTCTGCCTGGTCGACGACGATGCGGCGGTCCTGGACTCGCTCGCGGTCCTGCTCGAGGCGGAGGGCTTCGAGGTGCGGACGTTCACCGGCGGCCCGGAGCTCCTGAACGGGCTGCCGGAGCGCGCCGCCTGCATCGTCTCCGACCTCCGGATGCCGGGCATGGACGGCCTGGAGCTGCTGCAGAGGCTGACGCCCAGGCCGCTCCACCCTCCGGTCGTCATGATCACCGGCCACGGCGACGTCCCGATGGCGGTCCGGGCGATGCAGCTCGGCGCGACGGACTTCATCGAGAAGCCGTTCGATCCGGCGCAGCTGGTGCGGAGCATCCGACGCAGCATCGAACTCCGGCGGGGGATCGACGGCGGCTCCGCTCCGGACACCCGCCTCGCGAGCCTCACCGGGCGCGAGCGCGAAGTCTTCGAGCAGCTGCTCACGGGCCGGTCCAACAAGCAGATCGCCCGGGCGCTCGACATCAGCCCGCGGACGGTCGAGATCCACCGCGCCCGGGTCATGGAAAAGATGGCCGCCGGCAGCCTGGCGGAGCTGGTCCGACGCGGACTCGCGCTCGGGGTCGACCCGTCGCCGACCTGAGGGGCCGCCGGCACTCCGACGGTAGGTAGTCCGCCGTATATCTGCCGCCCGGCGCGGTCGACTACTGTCCAGGTCCTTCATCTTGCAGGCGGACGAGAACATGCCCGCGCTTGGGGCCCCCGGCGGCCGCGCCGGGCCACCGTCATCGACCGGACCGGGCGACGCCACGGAGACCGACCGCGCGCTCCGCGCCGTCGTCTTCATCCTCGACGAGGATGCCGCCGTGCGGGACGCAGTCGCGGCGGCGCTCGGGGCCGCCGGGGTCGAGGTGCGTGCCTTCGCTTCGGCCGAGGCGTTCCTGGAGGTCGAGCTGCCCGCGCGGCCGGCCTGCCTGGTGGTCGACATCGACCTGCCGACGACGGGCGGACCGGCCCTGATCGACCTCCTCGCCGCCCGCGGGACCCGGCTGCCGACGATCATCACCAGCCGCCGGCTCCGCCGGCTCGCCCGGTCCGACCTCCTGCTCCTGGAGAAGCCGTTCGGCGAGGACGAGCTGATCCCGGTGATCCGCCGCGTGCTTGCGCTGCGCGCGGTCGAAGACCCGGCGTCAGGTACGTAAACCTCCGAATATTGCGCGCCGGCAGGGCGCCTAGACTGGCCGATAAGGGACGACCTCAGTCCGCTCAACGAGAAAGGCGCACCGCCATGGCCATGCCCGTCGCCTCGCCAGCCGCCGCCACCGACCGCCCCTGGCTCGCCGTCCCCCCGGCGGAGGCTCCGCCCGCCGCGGACCAGATGGACCGGCTGCTCGGCATCGGCATGACGGTCAGCGCGAGCAGCGGACAGACCATCGTCCTCGAGGGCGATCCGCTCCTGCACTGCTACCGGGTCCTCTCGGGCTCGGTCCGGCTGTACAAGGCGATCGCCGACGGGCGCCGGCAGGTGATCGACTTCCTCGGCGCCGGCGACTGCTTCGGCCTGCTTGGCAACGCGCGTTTCGGGTTCTGCGCCGAAGCCATGACGCGGGTCGTCCTCGCCCGCCATCCCCGGCGCCAGCTGCAGACGGCGGCAGCGAGCGACGCCGGGGTGGCGTCGAGCCTGTTCGGCCTCGCCTGCGCCGAGCTCGAGCGGATGCAGCGTCAGATGCTGCTGCTCGGACGGAAGAGCGCCGAGGAGAAGATCGCTTCGTTCCTGATCGCCTACGCCGCCCGCCAGGCCGGCGGAGCACGCGACGGCCTCCTGATCCGCTTCCCGATGTCGCGCCAGGACATGGCCGACTATCTCGGCCTCACCATCGAGACC
>DASUSF010000381.1:0-2607 GCA_036375275.1 Geminicoccaceae bacterium
GGAGCACGGGGTCGAGACCCCCGACGGGCACGTGCGCGCGCCCGCCGGCCTGTTGCGGCGCGCCACCGTCGATCGCCACCTCCGGCGCTGGGGCTATGATCAGGAGCGGATGGGCCGACCGCCCGCGACGGTCCGGTTCGAGGCCGAGCGCAGCAATGCGCTCTGGCAGCTCGACCTCAGCCCCTCGGACCTGAAGCAGATCAAGGCGCCGCCCTGGCTGGAGCCCGGCCGGGGGGCGCCGACGCTGATGCTCTACAGCGTCGTCGATGACCGCAGCGGGGTCTGCTACCAGGAGTATCGCTGCGTCTACGGCGAGGACGTCGAGGCGGCGCTGCGCTTCCTGTTCAACGCCATGGCGCCCAAGCCCGAGGAGGGCTTCGCCTTCCAGGGCATCCCCGAGGCGCTCTACCTCGACAACGGCCCGATCGCGAAGAGCCGGGTGTTCAACGCCGTGATGGACCGCCTCGGCGTGCGCGTGATGACCCATCTGCCGGCCGGCAAGGACGGGCGGCGGCCGACGGCACGGTCCAAGGGCAAGGTCGAGCGGGCGTTTCGCAGCGTCAAGGAAGCGCACGAGACCCTCTACCATTTCCACCGGCCCGAGACCGAGGCGGAGGCCAATCTCTGGCTGCGGCGCTACCTGCTGCACTACAACGCCCAGCCGCACCGCTCCGCCGGCCGCTCGCGGAGCGAGGACTGGCTCGCCCGCCTGCCCGAGGGCGGGTTCCGGGCGATGTGCGCCTGGGAGCGGTTCTGCGTCTTCGCCCGCGAGCCGGAGCGGCGCAAGGTCGGCGGTGACGCCCGGATCACGGTCGAGGGCGTGGTCTACGAGGTCGACCCGGAGCTCGCCGGCGAGACGGTCGTGCTCTGGTGGGGCCTGTTCGATCAGGATCTCTTCGTCGAGCACGGCGAGCGCCGTTTCGGGCCCTACCGGCCGAGCGGCGGCCCGATCCCGCTGCACCGCTACCGCAAGCCCAGGACGACCGCGCGCGACGAGCGGGCCGACCGCGTCGCCGTCCTGGCGGCGAACCTGGCGGTGCCCCGGGCGGCCCTCACCGGCCATCCCGAGCTCGAGGCGGTCGCCGACGCGCGACCCGCTCCCGTGCCGAGCCGGCCCTTCGCCGATCCGGACCCGTTCCGGGAGTTCGTCTACCCCTCGGCGCTCGAGGCCAAGCGCGCCATCGCCGACCTGCTGGGCGTGCCGCTCGGGCAACTCGCGGCCGAGGAGCGCGCCGCGATCGACGCCATCCTGCACGAGACCCTCGAGCGCGGCCTCGTGCTGACGCGGGTCCGGGCCTACTTCGCCACGCCGCGCTCGAAGGACGGCGGCCGGTGCTGAGCGAGGTGATGGAGCACTACGGCCTGGCGCTCCCGTTCGACGGCGCCGGCTTCTTCGAGACCGAGCACCACCAGAAGGTCATCAAGCAGACGAAGGCGGCGATCCAGGCCGGGCGCTTGGTCGCGCTGAGCGGCCTGGTCGGCGCCGGCAAGACCGTGCTGGCGCAGCGCCTCCAGGAGGACTTGGCCCGCGAGGGCAAGGTGCGGGTCGCGAAGTCGCTCTCGGTCGACAAGGAGCGGGTCACCCTGCAGACCCTGATGGTGGCGCTCTTCTTCGACCTCTCGCCCGAGGAGGAGCCGTGGATCCCGAGCCAGGGCGAGCGCCGCGAGCGCGAGCTGCGCAACCTGATCCGCAAAGGGCGGAAGCCGGTCGCGCTGTTCGTCGACGAGGCGCACGACCTCCATCCCAAGACGCTGCGTGGCCTCAAGCGGCTGAGCGAGGTGGTCAAGGACGCCGGCGCGCGGCTCGCCGTCGTGCTCATCGGCCATCCCAGGCTGCAGAACGATCTCCGCCGCCCGACCATGGAGGAGATCGGGCACCGCACGACGATCGTGAGCTTCCGGGGCATCGCCGGCCAGCAGCGGCCCTACCTCGACTGGCTGTTGGAGCGCTGTGCCGCCGAAGGTGTGGTCGCCGGCGACATCATCACCGACGACGCCCTCGAGCTGCTCGCCGGTCGCCTCGGGACCCCTTTGCAGATCGAGCAGTACCTCACCCGGGCGCTCGAGGAAGGGTGGCGGGTCGGCGAGAAGCCGGTCACGGCCCAGCTGGTCGACACCCTGCTCTCGCCGCAGCTCGACGAGCTCGAGCCGCGGCTCCGTCGGCACGGCTACGACGTTCCCGACCTCGCCGAGCTGATCAACGCCAGGCAGAGCGAGATCCGTGCCCTGCTGCGCGGCGAGCTCGAGCCGGCGCGCGGCCACGAAATCACCGCCAAGCTCATGGCCGCGGGCCTGCCCCTCTGAGCCGGACAAGCGCCCTGCGACGGCCCGCACCGGTCTCACTCAGGGCGGGCACGTCCTGAACCCGATTGCGAGTACGTCGTAAGCGGCATCTGGCCGCCACGGGCTGCAAGGGTTGACGGCGGCGGCCTGACCCGGCTCGCTGGCCCGTGCCGTGCGGTACGGGCTAAGCTCCGCGCCGGGCATCATAGCCGCCGGCCCGCGCCGGCCGGCGAGGGGGCGGGACATGGCCGATACGAGCACGCGCATCTTCCGCGCTTCCCTGCGCGGCCGCCTCTACCGCGACATCGAGCTCCCGAGCCGCTC
>DASUSF010000382.1:0-3476 GCA_036375275.1 Geminicoccaceae bacterium
GATCTCGCGGACGTCGCGGGACAGGTCCGGCCGGGCCGCGATACGTCGCAGCTCGGCCTGCATGAGCGCCTGGCGGCGCTCGTCGTAGCGTCGCCAGCGGCTGAACGGCCCGGCGAGGCGCGAGGCGATCTGCGGGTTGACCGCGTCGAGCGCGATCAGGCGCTCGGCGATGAAGCGGTAGCCGGCGCCGTCGCGGCGATGGAACCCGGTCGGATTGCCACTCGCGAATGCGCCGAGCAGCGCCCGCACCCGGTTCGGGTTGCGCAGGGAGAAGGCCTCGTGCGCCGCCAGCCGGTGCACCACGTCCAGGGCGTCCGGCCGCTGCGCCATCGCCTGGAGGCTGAACCACTTGTCGAGCACCAGGGGCTCGTTCCGCCAGTCGGCGTAGAAGCGCTCGATCGCCTGGGCGCGCTCGTCCAGGTCGCTCTCGACCACAAGGGCGAAGGCGGCGAGGCGGTCGGTCATATTGTCCGCCTGGTCGAACTGCGCGACGCAGAGCCTTCTGCCGTCGGCGTCCCCTGCCGCCATCAGGTAGGCGAGCGCGAGGTTCCTGAGCGAGCGCCGGCCGATCGCCGCACCGTCGATCCGGTACGGCCGCTGCTCGCCGTGGCGCCGGTGGAGGTCGTGCCAGGATGTCAGCAGCCGCCGGCCGACGTGGGCGCGGAGCGCCTCCCGCGCCCGGTGGACGCCGTCGACGTCGATCACCGTCATCTGCTCCCCGAGGTAGCCCTCGCCTGGCAGGGTCAGGATCTCCGCCCGGTAGGAGGGATCGAGGGCCGGATCGGCGATGATGGCGGCGAGCACGTCCACGAACGCGTCATTGCCCTCGACCAGCTCGCCGCCGGCCTCGACCATGCGCAGCAGGAGACGGGTGGCCAGCACCTGCATCGCCTCCCAGCGCGCCACCGGCTCCGGGTCATGGCGCGCCAGGTGGATCAGGTCGTCATCGCCCATCCCGCTCTCGAGGATCACCGGCGCCGAGAAGCCGCGCAGCAGTGAAGGGACCGCGGGCGCGGCGACATCCTCGAACACGAACCGCTGCTCGGTCTCCGTCACCTCGAGCACCCGGGAGGTCCCGCGCGCGGTGTTCTCGCCGGCGAGCCGGAGCGGCAGCGCCCGCCCGTCCCGGTCGAGCAGCCCGAGCGCCAGCGGCACAGGCATCGGCCGCTTGTCGGACTGCCCCGGGGTCGGTGGCACGGTCTGGCGGACCGTCAGGGTGAGCTGCGCGCGCGCGGGATCGTGCTCGCGTTGGACGTCGAGCCGCGGCGTGCCGGCCTGGCTGTACCAGAGGCGGAACTGCCCGAGGTCCCGCCCCGCGGCGTCCTCCATCGCGGCGACGAAGTCCTCGCAGGTCACCGCCTCGCCGTCGTGCCGCTCGAAGTAGAGCCGCATGCCCTTCTGGAAGGCGTCCTCGCCGATCAGGGTGTGCAGCATGCGGATCACTTCCGCGCCCTTGTTGTAGACCGTCGGCGTGTAAAAATTGTTCATCTCGACGTAGCTCTCGGGACGGATCGGGTGCGCGAGTGGTCCCGCGTCCTCCGGAAACTGCGCCGCCCGGAGCCGCCGGACGTCCTCGATCCGCTTGACCGGCCGGGAGTGCAGGTCCGAGGTGAACTCCTCGTCCCGGAACACGGTCAGCCCTTCCTTGAGTGACAGCTGGAACCAGTCGCGGCAGGTCACCCGGTTGCCGGTCCAGTTGTGGAAGTACTCGTGGGCCACGACGCTCTCGATGCCCATGTAGTCGACATCGGTCGCGGTCGCCGGCTTCGCCAGGACGTACTTGGTGTTGAAGACGTTGAGGCCCTTGTTTTCCATCGCCCCCATGTTGAAGTCGCTGATCGCGACGATCATGAAGCGGTCGAGGTCGTACTCCAGGCCGAAGCGGTCCTCATCCCACTTCATCGCCTTCTTGAGCGATGCCATGGCGTGAGCGCATTTGTCGGCGTGCTGGTGCTCGGTGTAGATCTCGAGCAGCACGTCCCGGCCGGAGCGGGTAACGAAGCGGTCCGGGATGCGCGCGAGGTCGCCCGCGACCAGCGCGAACAGGTAGCTCGGCTTCGGGAACGGGTCCTCCCAGAGCGCCGCGTGGCGGCCGTCCCCGATCTCCTCCGTCCGGATCAGGTTGCCGTTCGAGAGCATCACCGGCAGCGAGGCCGAGGGGCCGGCGATGCGCACGCGGTAGCGGCTCATCACGTCGGGCCGGTCGGGGAAGAAGGTGATGCGCCGGAAGCCCTCCGGCTCGCACTGGGTGCAGAAGATCCCGTTGGAGACGTACAGCCCCTCGAGCCGGGTGTTGGCCGCGGGCCCGATCCTGACCCGGGTCTCGACCACGGCGTGGTCCGGCACGCCTTCGATCGCCATCCGCTCGCCGTCCAAGCGATAGCGCGCGCCCGGAAGCAGCTGGTCGTTCAGGCGGACCTCGATCAGCTCCAGCTCCTCGCCGTCGAGGATCAGAGGTGCGGCCCTCTCGGCGCCCTCCGCACCCGGGTTCCGCCTGACCTCGAGCCGGGCGCCGACCACGGTCGCTTCCGGATCGAGGTCGAAGTCGAGCGCGATCCTGTCGACCAGCCACGCGGGCGGGCGGTAGTCCTTCCGGTACTTGGTCTCGGGCAGGTCGGTCGGGTCGTGCGCGGTCTCGGCCATGCGGGAGATCTCCTGAAGCGGTGCCGCGATCTACCGCGGCGGTCCGTGCCGCTTCAAGCTCCTGGTCGCCGTGCGGCTGCCGGAAGAGAGGCTACGACCCGCCGATGTAGGTCGGCAGGATCTCCTCGACTGGGGTCGGCCGGACGCCGAGGTCGACGAGGCCCGGCCTCGAGCCACCGGCGACGTTGTCCTCGCGCATCAGCTTGACCTGGTCGGAGGACACCGGCGCGCCGGGAAGCCGCGCGAGCAGCTCCCAGACCGCGTAGGGCACCGGGAGCAGGAGCCGGCGGCGCCCGCTGTGCTCGAGCGTGAGGCGGACCAGGTCGCGGTAGCTGTAGGTGCGGGGCCCGCCGAGCTCGAAGATCCGGCCCGCGGCGCCATCCCGCTCGATCGCCGCGGCGACGGCATCCGCGACGTCGCCGACGAAGACCGGCTGCAGGCGGACCCGGCCGGTCCCGAACAGCGGCAGCGCGGGCAGCACCGCCGCGAGGGCCGCCAGCCGGCCGAACAAGGCGTCGCCCGGGCCGAAGATCACGCTCGGGCGGAAGATGGTGACGCCGGGGAAGGCATCGCTCACCAGACGCTCGCCGGTCGCGCGGGCGCGCACGTAGGCCGAGGGCGAGGCCGGATCGGCGCCGAGCCCGGAGATGTGCACGAGCCGGCGCACACCAGCTTGGGCCGCGGCCACAGCGACGTTCCTGGCGCCCTGACCATGAATCGCCTCGAAGCTCGCGCCGCCCCGCTCGACGTAGTGGCCGACCGTGTTGACGATCGCGGCCGCGCCGTCGAGCGCCTGCCCCACGGTCGCCTGGTCCCACACATCCGCCCGGACC